>NZ_JARESU010000020.1:0-118469 GCF_046027075.1 Paraburkholderia sp. RL18-085-BIA-A
AATTGCCCGTTCTCCAGCTGGACATTGGTATTCGTCGTCCCGCGCAATATAGATGAAGTCTGCCTTATCGAACCGGCCATGGAATTTCGCACCTGACGTCGTGGGCTTCGGTAGCATGACCGCAATCCCTGCATCCGAACACTTCTTGATCTGAGGCCCACTATAGTAGCCACGATCGGCGACGGCCCGCAGTCTGGTCCTACCCATAGCGTCGCGCGCAGCTTTAGCTATCGGACTGAGCTGTGCCCGGTCACTGCCAGAGTTTGTGACCTCGTGAGCCACGATGAGGTGGTGTTTCGCGTCAACTGCCACCTGTACGTTGTAGCCGACCATACCTGATCCTCTTCCGCTCGTCGCCATGGAACGTACGTCTGGATCGGTCATCGAGAGTTGGCCGTCTGGCTGCGTCTTGAGCTGCTCCTTGATCTGCTCAAGGTTTCGCATCTGCTCGCGCAAGCGTGCGATCTTGTCCTGCAAGCAGGTTGTCTTTGCTTCCAGCTCAGCGGGTTGCGTACGATCGGCGGTCTCCAGGGCGTTCAGATACCGCTGGATGCTCTCCTCGATCTGCTTCTGGCACTTGTCGACCTTACTCTCGGTGAAGTTGCGATCACGCGTATTGACTGCCTTGAACTTGCTGCCGTCAATGGCAACCAGTGCTTGCGAGAACAGCTTCAGTTCACGGCACAGCATCACGAAGAGGCGACACACGTTGCGAATGCCGAAGTCGTTGTCGCGACGGAAGTCAGTTATGGTCTTGAAGTCCGGCGCCAGACGGCCGGTGAGCCACATCAGTTCAACGTTCACCTTCTATGAATCGCTTCATCCGGTCACCCATACTGAATGAGTTAATCCAGTTTAGGCGATCAACGCGTTTTCACACGGGCTCGACCCACTCCGGACTCTGGACTAGGCGCCATCTAATCGGCAGCTTTCAAGGTACAACGGTCGTAACTGTTTAGGCTCCCCCCACGCCAGGTGAAATTCACTCTTTCAGTTCACAACGATGACAATGAAAAATTGACAACCTAAATTCGCGTTTAGATTGTTACCGGGACCGCCCGACAGCGCCACTCGCATGAATTGAACGGGCGCGATGGTCAATAGATATGACCGTTGAAAGGAACCCTGTTCGATCAAACAAAAATGTAGGATGCCTTATCACGTGAATCCAGAAAAATCCGATGGCCCCGGTGGTCGGAACGAAGCTCACGCCATATTGATGCATCCGCGAAGTGGCATGCGAGGCGACGACCTTACAAGACAGTGGCACATTCACATCGGAACAGATTATGAAATTAAAGCCTCTCTCACTCGCCGCCCTCGTTGTGGTTTCATCCGCAGCGCACGCCCAAAGCAGTGTCACCTTGTACGGTACGATCGACACGGCGGTCGCCTATTTTAGTAACCAGAAGGGAACGCACGGGTCGGGTGGAACGTTTCAGATGGTATCGGGCACGCTTACAGGCGATAACTGGGGTTTGAAAGGTAACGAAGACCTCGGTGGCGGCCTGTCCGCTATCTTCAATCTGCAAGCCGGATTTAACGTGAACAACGGCGAAGCCGGCCAGGGCGGGCGTATGTTCGGTCGTACCGCAATGGTTGGTCTTGCTGACAAGAGTTTCGGCACCGTCACCATCGGCCGTCAATACGACCCGCTCGTTGACCTGATCCAACCGCTGACAGAGGACGATACATACGGCTCGGCCTTTGCAACACCGGGTGACATGGATAACTACGACAACAGTTCCCGTGTCAACAACTCGATCAAATACACCAGCCCGACTTATGCCGGCCTCCAGGTGTCAGCCATGTATGCCTTCGGCGGGGAAGCCGGCGAAACTAGCGGCGGACAGACTTACGCGATTGCGGCGGCCTATAACCATGGCCCCTTCAATTTGGCTGCCGGTTATCTTCGCGCGAACAACGATGGTACGTCCTCGACATACGATGGCTTTACGTCGACCGGTCTTGACTCGACGGCCATCAATGGCGCGTTTATTTCTGCGACCACGCTGCAAATCATCCGTGCCGCCGGTACCTATGCAATCGGTCCGGTTACGCTGGGCGCTGCCTATAGCAACGTTGACTACGGCAACTACGCGGCTGCCCCAGGCTCGAACAACGGCACCAGGTTCAACACGGCGCAGGCGTTCGTTAACTACCAGTTGAACGCTGCCATCGAGCTCGGGCTCGGCTACAACTACACGAAGGGCAGCGGCAACAACGTCGACGCCAGCTACAACCAGGTCAGTCTTGGCGCGGCCTACTCGTTGTCCAAGCGCACTGACTTGTATGCTCTGGCGGCCTATCAAAAGGCCTCCGGCAACACAATTGACGCGGAAACCGGTCAGTTGGTGGCCGCAACGGCATCCATTGCCGACTTTGGCAATGATGCCAGCACCAACAATCAGACAATGGTAATGCTTGGCATTCGCCACCACTTCTGATTCGTCTAACTGAGTCGTATCGACGACCGACTCCCTTGCGGCCGCGACACAAAGGGCCCTGGGGGAGTTGCAACTGGCAACCGGTTTCATTTCCCGCCGCGTTGCTCCACGACGACGCACAGCCGGAGGCCGCGCACGCGCAGGTGCGTGAAGACGACAACGGCCGGATCTTTCGTTCTGGACTTGATGTTGCGATGGTCCTGCTCGATCAGATTGTTCAGGTACTTCGAGCACCGACCCTTCGTGTCCGCAGGCAGCAGACCATCGGCTTTCATCTCACGTACCGCCCGGTGTGAGGCGGCATACCCATCGAGCGTGATCGTCTCCGGTGGCTGGCCCTGATGCTGGATGGCCTTGCTAAAAAAGGCTTTTGCCGCAGCCA
Organism: Paraburkholderia sp. RL18-085-BIA-A; assembly: GCF_046027075.1. Taxonomy (NCBI): domain Bacteria; kingdom Pseudomonadati; phylum Pseudomonadota; class Betaproteobacteria; order Burkholderiales; family Burkholderiaceae; genus Paraburkholderia; species Paraburkholderia sp. RL18-085-BIA-A. The sequence goes on from NZ_JARESU010000020.1 coordinate 2,830, forward strand.
CGTCGCGCTTTGCCCTGAGCGTGAAGTCCTCCGTCTGGCCAGCCCGATCCACCGCCCGGTACAGATAAACCCATTTGCCGCGAATCTTCAGATAGGTCTCGTCAACGCGCCATGACCGCCCTGCGGGTATGGCAAAGCGATTCCAGCGCTTCACGAACTCCGGTGTAAAACGCTTCACCCAACGCATGACCGTCGTGTGCGCCAGCGACAAACCCCTTTCGGCCATCATCTCGACGAGATCGCGCAGGCTGAGCTTGTAGCGCAGATACCAGCGCACACAAAGAATGATCACGTCACGATCAAAGTGACGGCCGGCGAATAGCCCGTCCAGACCCTTAAGCTTGCTCATCGCGGCCCTCGAATCGATCAGATCGACACTCTAACCGATTCGTTGATCGCGCTATTTGCACCACAGACCTCGCCCGCGTCGATGCGCGCGCGATAGAAGCGGGTTTTCTTTCGCGCCTCGGAGAGCGTCAGTTCCGGATAGCGGCCAAGGGTGATTTCACGCCGGCGACGGCCGCGGCTATACCGCAATATCCACGTCGCGGCACGGGTGTCCGAGAGTGTAAAGGTAAGTCCGTCACCATCGGCTTTGGCAACTGGTTCACCGGCGGCGATCCAGCGGCGCAGTTGGAGCTCGTCTAGAGCGTGATGCTTGCGTGCCATTTCGATTGATTCCGGAGTGTCGGCACGCGGATTATGTGAGCCCTCCAGCTACCAGTCTAGCTACCATTTGGCGGCTTAATGTACTGATCCGTCGTGTTCCCACGCGAACCATTTATCCCTAGGAAAATCAGGGGTTTGCTCGGAACCCTTGTTCGAACTGATTCGTTGTGATTCGACCTTGGACTTAAGGTTCTCTTAAGGAGGCGGCCCACATAGTTTGGCCACTCGCAGATCGCCCCGCCACGCGCGGCGACAACCTTCCCCGACACTTCTTTGCATTGACAGGCGGTCCTGGTACGTCAGACCGCCTGCTTTGCGTTGCCATCACGTCCATGAACACTTACCGAATTCTGGAGCGTGCCGGTTTGCGGCCTACGTTTCCACGCGTCCTCCTGCTGGAATTCTTTCAGCAGCACGCCCATGAGCACTTCACCGCCGAGCATCTCTACAAACGTCTGAACGAGGACGTGCGCAATTTGAGTCTGGGCACCCTCTACCGGGCGCTCGGGCTGCTGGTGGACGCGAAACTGCTGCACGGCGTAGCTTTCGGCGACGGACGCATGGTCTACGAACTGAACGACGGCAAGCAGCACGATCATCTGGTGTGCACGGCGTGCGGCGCGATCCGCGAGTTTTTCGACGAGGAGATCGAGAAGCGCCAGCAGGCGGTCGCGGACAGCTTCGAGTTCGAGGTGTCCGGGCGACAACTGGTGGTGTTCGGCCTGTGTGCCGAGTGCAGAAAGAGTGCGGTGCGGGTGAGGACGGTGATCAGGAAATAGCGCGTCGCGTGGCCGAACGTTCGCCGCATGGGCAATGCCATTTGCGCAGGGTCAACTGCGCGGCACACCTTGTCGTTCTGCACGACCATTGCCGTTTCGCGAAGCTGCCGTCGGTCTCCGAAGATAGGTGCCGCGCGCATGCTGTCGCCGTCAATGTTTGTTCCAGCGGCTAAAAGCGTTGCGGTTGTCCAGTTTCCGGACACGTGCAGTCGCACAGGCTTCCCAGCGTCGCGTTGGAACGACCGTATCACCCATAACGCATAACTTGTTGGAGTTTCCACACAAGCCATAAATGACGGGCTCACTATGGACCCGCTGTCCGCTACGGCAGCTAACCATATGGAGCCAAAAATGAAAAACGTACTTGATCTGACTGCACAGGGGCATCGCCGGCCGACATTGCCGGCTTTCGTCGCAACGCGTGTCGAACGCTATTACCGTGAGCGAGTGCAGGAAACCTGGGGCGGAGGGCATATCATGCGCGGCCGCACGGCTGGAGCCGATGCGCTGCATCTGTCGAGCAATGACTATCTCGCGATCGCTCGGCACCCGGACATCATCGGCAGCATGGCTGACACGCTGTTAGAGAACGGCAACGGCCTGTTGATGTCGGGCATCTTCCTGCACGGCGACTGTCCGCAGTTGCAGTTCGAAAACCGGCTGGCCACGTTCATGCACGCGGAGGCAGGTGTCTTGTGCCAGTCCGGCTATGCGGCGAATACAGGGCTGATCCAGTCGATTGCGTCGGCGCAGACGCCGGTCTATGTCGACATGATGGCGCACATGTCGTTGTGGCAAGGCATTCGCAGTGCGGGCGCGGTGCCGGTCGCGTTCCGGCATAACGACATCGCGCATCTGGAGCAGCAGATCGGGCGGTATGGGCAGGGCGTGGTGCTGGTCGACTCGGTGTACAGCACGACCGGTGGCGTTTGCCGGCTCGCCGCCATCGCGGACATCTGTGATCGGTACGGCTGCGTGTTCGTCGTCGACGAGTCGCATTCGCTCGGCACGCACGGTCCGCGCGGCGCTGGGCTCGTGGTCGAACTCGGGCTGGAGTCGCGCGTCGCGTTTCGCACGGCTAGTCTCGCGAAGGCGTTCGCCGGTCGCGCGGGCTTCATCACCTGCCCGCTGGAGTTCCAGGAGTACTTCAAGTTCGAGTCGAATCCCGCGATCTTCAGCTCGACGCTGCTGCCGCACGAGATCAGTGGACTCGACGCGACACTGTCGGTGATCGAACGCGCTGACGAACGCCGCGCGAGACTCACTTCGAGTGCCGCGTGGTTGAGGCAGCGGCTGACGGAACTGGGGTACAACCTGAACGGCAGCGAGAGCCAGATCATCGCGCTCGAGGCGGGCACTGAGCAGCGCACGATCGTGTTGCGCGACGCGCTGGAGTCCCGCGGCATTTTCGGCTCGGTGTTCTGTGCGCCCGCGACGGCGCGCAACCGCGCGCTGATGCGCCTGTCGATCCATGCGGCGCTGTCCGACGCTCAGGTCGAAAAGATCGCGAGCGTGTGCCGCGACATACGTAGCGAGGTCGAACTCGACAAATGGGCGTCCACGCGGCGTCTCGGTGACGAATTGTCGTCGCGCAGACGCAAACGCGAGAGCCATGAAGAGCGGACTGCCGTGACCGCCTGATAGGCAGTTCGACATGGAGTCCGCTTGCGCGGACTCCATGTCTTTTTCTTGCGCTTTACTTCTTGCCGTCGAGCCGTTCGAGGTACATGTCGTAGCTGAGCACCTGGCTCAGATCCAGCCCCGGCGGGTTTGGCACGATTGAGTACACGTAGTCCTGGCGCCCGCTGAACTGCGTCGCCGGATGCATGTAGCTTTCCCACGCCACGCTGTCCGCGGGGTAATGGCCGTCGGTTTGCCAGAAGTACGGCAGGCTCCGGCGGCTATCCAGCGCGTTCAGAAAGCCTGCGGGCGCGCCTTGTTCGACGGCGATTTCGCGCAGACCCCGCAACGTTTCGTTCGTGTGGACGATCAGCAGATACGCGCTGCCCGCGCTATCGAGCATCAGCAGCCCGCTCGGACAGTACGACAGATAGTGCTCTACGATACCCAGCGAACTGGACAGCTCGGCCACCCGTGCCGCCAGCGCTTCATCGCGCAGAAACGCGTACTCCGAGTCCGCGAGCGTGTCCAGGATCGACTGGCACACGTTGTCGAAATAGGCATTCTGCAGGTCGCGCACCGTGCGATTGAGCGTCGCGACCGCCGACGCATCCTGCTTGCGGATGAAGCGGTGAATGATGCCTTCGTTGAAACTCTGCACCGCGATGTGTTCGTCCGCCTTGCCGGTCAGCATGATCTTGCGCACCGCCGGGTCGGTCATGCGGCGGCAGAACTCCAGCCCGTTCATGCCGGGCATGTCGTAATCGACTACCACCACCGACGTCGCCAGAAACCGCTGCGCGTTGTGAACCTGTTTGCGGACCGTGTTCACGCTCAGCGCGATCACCTGATGCGCGACATCCTCGTCGGTGCGGTCACGAAACGGTGCGAACAGCGGCTCGTCCGAGGGGCCCGGCCGCGGGCGGCTGTTCACGTACTCGAGCGCTTCGCCCGGCGAACTGAACAGGCGGAACGCGAGCTGCGGGTCGAGCTGAAGGCACAGATTCGACAGGAACGTCGCGCTGTCGTCGACGAAGGTGACCGTGGTCGGAAAGTAGAATGGTTTGATCGTGTGCATCGTTAGGGCCGGGGAAAGGTCAATGCAAACTCGGTAAACATCCCTTCGACAGACCTGCAGTCGATGGCGCCGCCCACCGCGCGCATCACGTCGCGACAGAAAGCGAGGCCGATGCCGGTACCGATCGACGCGTCGTCGATACCCGCCGACGACGTATAGAAGCGGGTGAAGATGTGCGGCAGAACATCGGGCGCGATGCCGGGGCCGGTATCGCGGAACAGCAGCTGGCTGGTGCGCGGGCCGCTGACGAGCCGGATCGAGATCAACGCGCTATCGACGCTCGCGATCCCGCGCAACGCGTTTTTCAGCAGATTGAACAGCACGTGGACCATCAGCATTTCCGAACCGTGGAAGGTGAAGTCCGTAGCGAGGTCGGTGAGCACCCGTTCGCGCTCGCCGTCGCGAAACGGGTACCGTTCGAGCGCGCTTTTGACCGACTGCGCAATCGAGCACGTAGTGGCACCGTGCGAGAAACCGCCGGTCAAGCGCGCGTTCGCGAGCAGCATGTCGATGATCGCGTTCGAATGAATGGCTTCCTGCTCGATACGCGAGAGCACGCCATCCATCGACTGGAGATGCACGAGGCGGATCTTCGGCACCGGCAACTCGCCCTGTTGCGCGATGGAATACGTTTCGAGCAGCGACGGCAGATAACGGCCTAGACCCGACGCGCCGGAGCGAATCGCAAGAAGCGGCGTGCGCAGTTCGTGCGCGATGCTGCCGGCGGTGGCGAGCATCGCGCGCTCCTGTTCGATCCGGATGCGGTCCATGTCGTAGTTCGCCACCACGCCGATTGCGACCGCGAACGAGAAAATCGCCAGGTGGGCCGAATAGGCCGCATGGAGGACGACGGGGTCCGTGGTCAGCCAGTACGCGAGGAACGCCACGCCGATGCCGATCACGAAATTGAGCAGCAGCATGAACCAGTCCAGCAGCAGCACCATTACGAAGGCCGCGATCAACGCGCTTTCGATCCATACGTTGGAGCCGTTGTTCTTCAGTAGCATGAATGTGAAGAAGAACGGCAACGAATAGAAGATCGTTGCATACCAGTAGTAGGGCAAAAACTTTTTGGCCCGCGCCGGCCAGCGCTCGGAAAACAGAATGGGGATGAACAGCGCGGAGCCGATGAGCCGCAGCGGCAAGTTCTCGTAAGGCTGCGGAAATAGCTGGTGCCAGATGAAGAAATAAAGCGGGAAGCCGACGATCGCAACAATCGCGAAGGGGCGCATCCTGCGATGCATGTATTGCAGGTTGCGTGCGGCAGGGACGAATGCCTGGGCAATCAGCGGGCGCATCGACATCAGTCTGCGAATGCCCCACGGCGGTAATCTGGTTGTGCTCATTTGTGCGGAGTCAGCAATCTACCTGGAATGTCCAGAGCGGCTCTTGTCCCGACGATCGCTCCCCGTTCGCACGCTGCGTCTGAAACAGCAACGCATCCGGCGGCACTGCGCGACTCGGCCATTACGTGATGGCCGTTGGCGCGACATGCACGCAAATTCTGACCGACGGTGCCGTTAATGTCACGGTAAATGAGCAAATTCCGGAGAGGGTTGCAATGGGACATGCATGTACAGGATGTAGTAAAGGTCAATGAAGCGGCCGTCAATTATGCAAATTGGATCGGATAACCAGCATCGGAAATCTGGGCAAGCCGGATCTAATCGCCTATTGCCGGCCATTCAATAAGCGGGAAAAACCCCATTCTAAATGAGCTGTTCAGATTCGCCATGCTTGAATGAATCCGATTAAAGCACGCCCCCGAAGTCAGGCCGCGCGACGAGAGGTTCGCATTGAGCGAGGTGCGGCAGACAAGCTGCGTCGCAAACAGAATTACGACCGATCCGCGTTGTTTTTGAAGGGCTATCGGCGAAAACTCATGCCACAATACAAGCGAGCTACGACCAGAGTCGCCGGTCGTCAGGCAGTGCGTGTTACGTAGCCACGGGCTTGCAACATGACGATGAAGACTACCTGCGCGCTTCTCATCGCCGTCGCTGCCTTTTGCGTGGCACCGCCCCGAACGTTCGCCCAGGAGCTTGCGCTATACGCCGGTCCATTGACGGGGGAGCATAGCCATTCCTACTCATGGGCGCTCGACTATACCGAAGGATTCGGCCGTTACTTCGCGGGCAGCATCACGTGGCTCAACGAAGGACATATCCCCGATCATCACCGCGACGGCCCGATGGTTCAGTTGTGGGGCCGGCTGCCGCTATTCGAGCGGCGCTTCGTTGTCGCGCTCGGCGTCGGGCCGTATCGCTACTTCGACACCGAAGCTGCCGAGCAGGGCGGCGGCTATTCGAACACGCATGGTTGGGGCGTTGTCTATAGCGCGCGTGCGACCTGGTACTCGTCGCAGCGCTGGACGGCCAATCTGCAGGTCAATCATGTGCAGGTGACCAACGGCTCGTCGACCACCGCCGTGATGCTAGGCGTCGGCTATCAGCTTGACGCACCGGACACGCCGGGTCCGCGCGACTTCGCACTGCCGCGCACGAGCAAGGTCACGAACAACGAGATCACGTTGATGGCCGGCGTGACGATCCTGAACAGCCTCGATTCGCAGACCGCGGCGGCGCAGGCGATCGAATACCGGCGCGGGCTGACCAACTATCTCGACGCGACGCTCGGCTATCTGCACGAAGGCAGCAGCCTGTCCGCGCGGCGCGACGGCGCGACGGCGCAGCTCTGGCTGACGCGGGCTTTCTTCGACGAGCGCCTGACGCTGGGCATCGGCGCGGGCGCCTACGCGGCGATCCATCACGGCAATTCGGACGACAACAACGGCTCGGGCGACGGCGTTCTGTCGGGACTCGTGTCGATGTCGGCGTCGTATCGCGTCACGCGGCACTGGTCGGCGCGTCTGACGTGGAACCGCGTGATGACGCGTTATAGCCGCGACACGGACGTGATTCTGGCTGGCGTGGGCTACCGGTTCTAATGCACGGGCCGGGCCGCGCCAACAGCGAAAGTCAGCGCATGAACAGCCTGGTACGTGCGTCGCGAATCATAAATTATTCATTCACTCGCGCATTGCTATTTGGCCGGATTATTTAAAAAATCAATCTAATATTAGTAATAAAAAGCAACAGCGGTAACACATTCGCATGTCATGAAATCTGGCGATAATTCCGGTGATTTAGGTGCTGAATGTATTGGCGACCAGGCGTTAAAGGCTTTGAACTGCCATTCACTTTAATTAACAGACGCCATTCAGCATAAAAGCATTGAATATTAGTAAAAATACCGATGCTGTAGTCAGACTACATTCTTACATTACCTCACACGGAGGATCGCTAACAGCCAATCCGGCTGGCCCGATTCTCCGCTGGCAGGCATTCGTGTTCGCAGTCACCCTGCGTCGCCGGCCCTCGCGTCCGCTGTCAACCCATTCGACGCGCTCCGCTTTCGCATCGCCCCATCCAAGCTGAATTTCGGAGACACAGATATGCAGATCAAACTATGGCCGGCCGTCGCGTTAGCGGCGACCGTGTGCGTTGCTGCCCGAGCGGAAGCGCCCAATTTTCCACTCGATTTCGCGCCTACTTCAGCGGTGCTGAGCGCATTCGAATCGGCGGTCGCGCATCGGCGCGCCGACTCCCTCGTCGGCAAAATGACGCTCGACGAAAAGCTGCAGTTCATTCACTCGCAGTACGCGATGTCCAGCGTGCCGGGCGGCGGCGCGGGCTACATTCAAGGCGTGCCGCGTCTGGGCATTCCTGATCTGAACATGGTCGACTCCGCGACGGGCTCCGGCAGCACGACGCAGGCAAGCACGACCTTCCCCGCGACGATCGCGGTCGCGGCAAGCTGGGACCGCCGGCTGTCGTCCGAGTTCGGCAAACAGGTCGCGGTGGAACTGCGTGCGCAAGGCTTCGGCATGGGCCTCGGCGGCGGCACAAATCTCGCGCGCGAGCCGCGCGGCGGCCGGCTGTTCGAGTACCTCGGCGAAGACCCGGTGCTCGCCGGCGAGATGCTCGCCGAGCGCACCGACGGCACGCAGAGTCAGAAGGTCATCGCCACCATCAAGCACTACGCTGGCAACGAGCAGGAGCACAACCGGGGCGGCGGCAACAGCCAGATCGACGAGCGCACGCTGCGCGAGTTGTATCTGTTGCCATTCGAAATCGCCGCAAGGCGCGCCCAGCCCGGCAGCGTGATGTGCAGCTACAACCGGCTCAATGGCGACTATGCATGCGAAAACTCGCATCTGCTGAACGACGTGCTGAAGAACGACTGGCACTTCGAAGGGCAGGTCCAGTCGGACTGGGGCGCGGCGCACAGCACCGCGAAAGCGATCAACGCCGGACTCGACGAGGAAGAAGATGTCGGCTCGACCGTCTATCTGACGCCTGACCTGGTTCGCCAGGCGATCGCGAACGGCTCGGTGTCGACCGCGCGCCTCGATGACATGGTGCGCCGCAAGCTGTACGTGATGATTCGCATCGGCGTGATGGACGATCCCGCGAAGGGCGGCGCGACCATCGACTTCGCCCGCGCGAACGCATTCGTGCAGGCGACAGCCGAACAGTCGATGGTGCTGCTCAAGAACGACAACCAGCAGTTGCCGCTTTCGGCAGCGTCGCTGACCCGCATCGCGGTGATCGGCGGCCACGCCGATGCGGCCGTGTTGACGGGCGGCGGCTCGGGCAATACGCGCGATCCGGTCACCGGCTCGTTCGCCGGTTGCGGCGGCCTGACGTTCGGCACGTCGACGGGTTGCAGCTGGTGGACCAATCCGTGGCTGAAGCTGAATACGCCTATCGTCGCGGCGATCCGCTCGCTCGCGCCGTCGGCGCAGGTGAGCTTTGCCGGCAATAGCGATCAGCAGACGCCGTTCCGCACGTACACGCAAACGGAGATCGACCAGGCGGCGGCGCTCGCGAGCCATTCCGATGTCGCGATCGTCGTCGTCGCGCAGCCTGCCGGCGAGGACTTCGGCGATCTGCAGAGTCTGAGCCTCGCGAATCCGTCGAACCAGGACGCGCTCGTCGACGCTGTGGCGCGCGCCAATCCGCGCACGATCGTCGTCGTGGAAAGCGGCAACCCGGTGCTGATGCCGTGGAAGGACCGCGTGGCCGCGATCGTCGAAGCGTGGTATCCGGGCGAGGCCGGCGGCCAGGCGATCGCCAACGTGCTGTTCGGCAAGGTCAATCCGTCCGGCAAGCTGCCCGTCACGTTCCCGCTGCGCGATCAGGACACGCCGACGTGGGGGCAGAACGGCACGTTCGAACCCGATCCGGTCTACGCGGAGAAGCTGGACATGGGTTACCGCTGGTACGACGCGAAGAACATCACGCCGATGTTCGAGTTCGGCTATGGGTTGTCGTACACGCACTTCTCGTACTCTGGGCTGTCGGTTTCGCATCGGCATGACGGCTCGATCGACGTGTCGTTCACCGTGCGCAACGACGGGCGAGTGGCGGGCGCGGAAGTGCCGCAGGTGTATCTCGGCGTGCCTTACAGCGGCGAACCGCCGCGGCGTCTCGTCGGCTGGGAGAAGATCGGCATGAATCCTGGCGAAGCGCGCCACGTGCGCATCACCGTCACGCCGCGTATGCAGAGCGTGTGGGACACGTCGCGCAACGGCTGGCGGTATGTGCCGGGCGGGACGGTTTATGTCGGCGCGTCGTCGCGTGATATTCGCTTGCAAGGGAGTTAAGCGCCGTACTCTCGTTACGCAGCCGGGCGCGGGACGCTCCGCGCCCGGCGTAGTCCCGGCTTAAGGGCGTGCGAGCAGGAACGCAAACCATCTCGCTAGCGCGAGCCGGAATTTGATTCGGTAACCGAAGTAAAAGGCGGACTGCATTGCACTCCGCCTTTTTTCCCTGGGCGTGCACTGTCTATTTCAGATGATATCCTCGTCGCATTGCTCGATGCGGATGAGCTGTGACAACGTTCTCCGCGATTCGCCAACGACGAAGAAACAGGCTTGAAAGTCATGAACGACAAGCGAGATGCGGCGCCGGACAGCACGGCAGCGCGAGTCGCCCTTTGGCGCGCTCTGCATGTCGAGGCCGATGCGCCGCCACACGTGCTGGAAGACAAAGTCGGCCTGCAACTGCTCGCGCCTGACGACGGCTGGCGCAGTCGCGGTGACATGGACCCGCAATTCACGCGTCCTTTCCGCGCTTCGATTGTGGCTCGCGCGCGCTTCATCGAGGATCTGGTCGTGGAGCAGGCCAGCCGCGGGCTGACACAGTACGTCATTCTCGGCGCGGGCCTCGACAGCTTCGCGCAGCGCAGGCCGGAGATAGCGTCTCGCCTCACGGTGTTCGAGGTCGATCAGCCGGGGCCGCAGGCATGGAAGCGTCAGCGCCTGATCGAGCTTGGCTTCGGCGTTCCGGATTGGTGCGCTTCGTGCCGGTCGACTTCGAGGCGGGAGAAACCTGGCGAGACCGGCTCGCGACTGCCGGCTTCGACGGCAGGCAGCCGGCGATCGTGGTCTCCACCGGCGTCAGCATGTATCTGACGAAAGAAGCGAACGCGGCTGCGCTGCGGCAGGTTGCGGACCTCGCACCAGGCTCGACGCTCGCCATGACGTTTCTGTTGCCGCTGGAGATGGCGGACCCCGAGGTGCGACCCGGACTCGAAATGGCGGAGCAGGGCGCGCGAGCGTGCGGCACGCCTTTCCTGAGCTTTTTCACGCCGCCGCAGATGTTGGCGCTGGCTCGTGAAGCAGGCTTTAAGGAAACGCAGCATGTGTCGGCGGCCGATCTTACGCAGCGCTATTTCACTGGCAGACCGGATGGTCTGCGTCCGCCGAACAATGCGGAGGAACTGCTGGTCGCCAAAACCTAGCTGTTTTTGCGCGCGTTCCGCGCCGGCATGGCAATTCGAATGAGCGTTTCGTCCTGGAGCCGGCCGCGCGGCTATCGCGCCATCATTGCCGCCGGCTGTTGTTCTTCATCAGAAAGAACGTCAGTGCGGCAATTATCAGTGCTAGCGCGCCGCCAAAAGCAGCGATTTCACGCGTGCCGTCCCAGGCGACCGCCTCGCGCAGAAACAGAACGGCGAGGACCGCAATCACGACGCTGACCAGATTGCCCTTCAGGTCTTCGAGATTGTTGACTTCGAGCCACTTGGGCAACGGCAGCTTGTCGTCGATGAATAGCGAATAGAGGCCGATGCTGATGATGTAGACCGCGATAGCGATCAGAAAGACATCGACCGCCTCGACGATCCCGACCGCGAAGATCTTCACCGATTTAGCCGCCACGGGGCCGTCGCGCATCGCAAAGATGACACTCGAGAACAACACGATTGACTCGTACACGATCAACGTCAGCGCACCCAGAAACGTCCCGACGACGGGAATGATCATGATGTAGCGGCTCGAAGCCAGGATACGTCGCAGCATCGAAGGAACCTCTGTCTGGTAAGCATGATTGGGCAAGCCGCCGACCCATTAGATCCGCTAGACCTTCCCGATCCGATCATTGGCCGTATCGCAGAGTATAGGTCCCCGAAATGCGATGCTAGTCCATTGCGTCGATTTGGAAATCGCCGGTAGTGCCACTTTGGACCACGCGCGCGCAACAGCGGCTGCCACCCAATCCATCTGGCCATAATTTGTCGACCACAACCGGGAACTCATCCTTCGATGTCGAGTATCGCCAAGCTTCTTTCCATTCTCGAACTGTTTTCAGAGGCGCGGCCGTTTCTCTCCGCCGAAGAAGTCGCGGCGCAACTCGATTGCTCGCTGCCCACCGCCAATCGCTATGTGCGTGAACTGGTGGAGTCCGGCATGCTGGTGCGTTTCCCAGGCGGCGAATACGGGCTCGGCCCGCGCATCATCAAACTCGACTATCACCTGCGCGTGTCGGACCCGCTGCTCAAAGTAGGGCAGCCCATCATGCGCGAGCTGAGCGAGCATTCCGGTTTCGACGTGGTGATGTCGCGCTGGTACGGCGACGAACTGGTTGACACGCGGCACGTGGGCGTCGCTGCTTGCGGATTTCTTTCCGGTGCAGGTGCGCTTCAGCGGGATCGCGCTTGCTTATAACGTGTCTGTCGTCGTCTTCAGCGGCTTTGCAGCGCTGTTTGCGTCGACGGTGATCCGGGTCACCGGCTCCGCCGCGTCGCCCGCGTGGTATGTGATTGGTTGCTCGCTCGTCACGCTTGTCGCGAGTCTCGTGCAATACCGGTCGTGGCGTGCAGCGCATGCGCAGGCAAGCCTCAAGCACTCCGGCTGAACCCCAATCCTGTTACGCGACACCGCCGGCCCGGCTGCAGCGCATGCGCTGTCCGTGGCCGGCGGTGCGCTGTCCATTGGTCGGACGGCTGGTTTGAAAGCATCATCCCAGTGCGACGCCCCTCGCAACGAGAAACACTCCGCCGCTGACAACCATCGCGCCGACCACACGCGCGACGCGCTGGCCACCTGGCGCCAGACGCTCGCACGTAATGGCCGTTGCTACGACAGCCATCGCGCGCAGATCCATCACGCCGATGACCAGCAGCATCATCGTCAGTCCCGCACAGCAGTGGCAGCAGTGAAGACCGAGGCGCACCCCGTGCCGCCATGCGGCGAGCGCATCCGCCGGTAGCTTGCGGCAGTGGCCCCGCGACGCGCGGCAGCATGCGAGGTGGCGGGCCTTCCACGCGGTGAACTGCAGCGCGCCGGCGAGCAGCACGACCATGCCGACCGCGACCGGCACGGCGCGCGCCAGCGCGGGCAACCGCATCACGAGCACGGCAAGCGTGACGCCGAGCGCAAAAACGGCGATGCCAAACACGGCCCACACGCCAAAATATCCCGCGCTAACCAGCACGGTGAGCCGCCCGACGCGTGTCCCGCCAACTGCTTCGCGATAGCGCCACAGCATCGGCATGAGGGACGGCAGCATCATCGTCACCATCATGACGACCCACATACCGGCTAACGACGCAGCGACACCGGCCCACGTCTGTCCGCACATCGGCATCCACGCCCTCGACATCGTCCAGCCGCCGGGCATCGGCAATTCGCCCATCGCGGACATCGACGCGCTCCCCGCGATCGTCGCCGCCGTGCTGGCGGCGAAGCACAGCGCGGACACGCCGACGAAAACCGCGTCGGATGTCACGCGCCGCGCGCGTGGCACGGTCCCGGCAGCGTGAACGGTACGCGCGAGCGGGCTCATCGTTCGTCGTACTCGTCGTGGCGGCGCCACCAGATGCCCGTCTCGTTACGCCCTTTGGGCGCGCGGTCGAGCCACTGGTACATGCCCCACAGCGCGTCCACGCCGCGCGCGTAGGTGGAGTAGGTGTGATAGACCACGCCGTCCTCCAGTACGAACGCGCTCACGCCCGGCCGTTCGCGCGAGTAGGTGGCCGCGTCGGTACCGGACATGGCCGCGAATTCGGCGACGGGCGGCGGCACCGGCGTCACGTCCATCGCGTGGCCGCCGCGCGCGAAGTTGTATTCGATATCGCCCGTGCGCTGCTGTTCCTCGGTGAACGAGACGTTGAAGTCGAAGTTGAAGTCGGCGCCTGCCGACGACGCCCACGGAAATGTCCAGCCCATCCGCCGCTTGTACGTCTGCAGCTTCGCGAGCGGCGCGCGCGACACCGCGCACAGCATCACGTCGTGATTCGCCAGATGCACGGCGAAGCCGTCGAACCCGTCCGCGATCGACGAGCACGACGGGCAACCCGCCTTATAGTCCGGCCCGAACATGAAGTGGTAGACGAGCAGCTGCGAGCGTCCTCTGAAGAGCTCGGGCAGCGACGCGCGGCCTTCATCGGTCTCGAACCGGTAGTCCTTGTCGACCTTCACCCACGGCAACGCCTGGCGTTGCTGGGTCAGCTCGTCGCCGCGCCGCGTGAACTCCTTCTCCGCCTTGAGCAACTCGCGCCGCGCGGCCAGCCACTCTTCACGTGTTCCGGTCATGTGTGTCGTCATCATGGGTTCCTCCGTTGGTTGTGCGTCGCCGTGCGAGCCATTCCCGCTACGGCGTCGTGTACCGGTTGATGGCCGTGCTAGATTAGTACCGGACGTCCAGTGGATGGGAGTGACAAGTGTGGCGGGATTGGAATCACCCATGGACTCGCTGATCACGGCCGCGGCGCGAGCGCTCGCGGCGGGTGATCCGCTCGGCGCATTGAACCGTGTCGCGTTGCGCGGCGACGCGCCGGCGCTCGCGTTGCGAGGCATCGCGATGGCGCAACTCGGCGATTTCTCCCGGGCGAAGCTGCTCGTGCGAAGCGCGGCGCGAGCGTTCGGGTCCGGCGACGCCGCGGCTCGCGCGAGATGTGTCGTCGCCGAGGCCGAGATCGCGCTCGCCTCACGCGACCTGGGCTGGCCCACGAAGGCGCTCGACGCCGCGAGGGCGACGCTCGAGGCGCATGGCGACCGCGTGAACGCCGCGCATGCGCGCTATCTGCAGGTGCGGCGTCTGTTGCTGGTCGGGCATCTCGACGACGCAGAACGGGCGCTTGCCGGCCTTGTCCCGACACTTTTCCCGCCCGCCTTGAGGGCCGCTCACGAACTGGTCGTAGCAGGCGTCGCGCTGCGGCGCCTCAACACGAAGACCGCGCGCGCGGCGCTGGCACGGGCCGCGCGCGCCGCGCGCCAGGCCGGCATCCCGGCGCTGATGGCGGAGGTCGAAAGTGCCGCGCTCGTGTTGAACACGCCGGCGGCGCGTCTGATTGCGCGTGGCGAGGAGCGGCTCCTGCTGCTTGAAGAGGTCGAAACGTTGCTGGGGTCGAAAGCGCTCGTTGTGGATGCGTGCCGTCATGTGATGCGCGACAAAAGCACGATCGTTTCGCTCGCCAGCCGACCGGTGCTATTCGCGCTCGCCCGCGCGCTCGGCGAAGCGTGGCCCGACGACGTGCCGAGGGACACACTCGTCGCACGGGCGTTCCGGGCGAAGCGCGCCGATGAATCGCATCGCGTGCGCCTGCGTGTCGAAATCGGGCGGCTGCGCGCGGCGCTTGGAACGCTGGCTGGTGTGAGCGCAACGAAGCGCGGATTCGTGCTGATGCCGCGCCGCGCAAGCGAGGTCGTCGTGCTCGCGCGGCCGGTGGACGGCGCGCATGCGCAGGTGCTCGCGTTCCTCGCCGACGGCGAGTCGTGGTCGAGTTCGGCGCTCGCGCTGGTGCTCGGCGCGAGTCAGCGCACCGTGCAGCGCGCACTCGACTCGCTCGCGGCGGCGGGCAAAGTGCAGTCGTTCGGCCGCGGGCGAGCGCGGCGTTGGACCACTCCGCCCCTGCCCGGATTCGCGACGACCTTGTTACTCCCCTCTCCACTACCCTTTGATTAGGATGGCGACATGAAGCGATCGGCGGCTGAAATCATCCGTGAATATGGGCCCTTTCCGGATGTCGATAAAGTGCATGGGGTCACGTTTGACGGCCAGCAAGTCTGGATTGCCGGCGGCGACCGGTTGAACGCCTTCGATCCCGCGACGGGCAAAGCGCTACGCTCGATCGAGGTCGCCGCGGACGCGGGCACGGCCTTCGACGGCGAGCATCTGTTCCAGATCGCTGGCGGCCGCATCCGGAAGATCGATCCGAACACCGGCCGAGTGCTCGCGACCATCCCAGCGCCTGGCGGCGGTGCCGACTCGGGGCTCACCTGGGCCGAAGGGACACTCTGGGTGGGGCACTATCCGGAGCGCAAGATTTATCAGATCGATCCCGAAACGGGCGCGATTCTCCGCACGATCGAGTCCAATCGCTTCGTCACCGGCGTCACGTGGGTCGACGGCGAGCTGTGGCACGGCACCTGGGAAGATGACGCGAGCGAGCTGCGAAGGATCGATCCTCGAACGGGGGAAGTGCTGGAGAGCGTCGAGATGCCGGACGGAGTGGCCGTGTCGGGGCTGGAGTCCGATGGTGACGAGCGTTTCTTCTGCGGCGGCGGAAGCAGCGGCAAGGTGAGAGCAGTCCGGCGGCCAAAACGAGGGGACGCGGACAGTAGCGGCTCCGAGGTGCCTGTCGATTCGACGAGCGAGTGATCGAGCGTATTCGGCCTTGGCCGGAAGGTCAGTGACTATTGGCGCAACTTGTCGGCCGCGCACTCGTTCTATCCGCAAGGCGGCGTCCTCGTGCAATGTAGAAGCAACACGGCCCGTTCGAGAAACTCGAACGGGCCGTTCAAACAGATGTGTCAACGCAAGCTTCAGCATCAGTGCGTGCAGCCTTATTCACGCTGCACGCCATCGCTCACCCTGCTTACTGCGACGAACCCGTCCACGTCTGACCGGACGGCGACGAATCCCCAATGCCCGGAAAATCGACGTATGCGCTGCTGCAGTCCACCGCGCTCGCGGTGCTCAGCGACTGCGATGCGGTGCCGTTCAGCACGACCCGGTTCGCGGTCGACGGGAAGATCGGCAGGTTCACGTTGTTCAGCGTCAGGTTCGCGTCGGACGTGGTGACCGCCACGTTGCTCGGCGAATCGGCGAGAACGTTGGTGAGCGTCATGCCGAGCGGGAGCGCCGCATGGGTGATGCCGCCGCTATTCGCCTCGAATCCCTCGAAGATCGCCGACGTGCCACCGATGATGTGGATGTTCGACAGCGAAATATCGTGGAAGTCCGGATACAGCGGCGAGGTCGGATTCGGCAACGCCTTGGTGCTGTAGTACGGCGTGAAGAGCAGCGCCTGACCGCTATTGCGAATACAGATGTTGTTGTAGTTGATGTTGGTCACGATGCCGCCGCGCGCCCAGTCGGACTTGATGCGCAGCGCCTGTTCCGAGCCGTCGAACGAATTGTCGTAGACCTGGATGTTGGTGACGCCGGCATTGGTTTCGCTGCCGATCGAGATGCCGTGGCCCGCATAAATATGGTTGTGGGCGATCACGAAACCGTACTTCCGGTCGCTCGCGACGTCGCGATTACCGTCGATGCCGAACAGTCCTGAGCCAGCCGGGCTCGGGTTGTTCGATCCCTTCGGGGAAATGTCGTCGTCGCCGGTGCTGATGTAGTTGTAGGCGAACACGGCATTCTTCAGGTACCCGTCGAACGAGATCTTGCCGGCCGTCGAGGTCTTCGTGCTGCCGATCGTCAACGCCTGAACCACTGGCTTGGACGATGAACCCGGATCGAACGCGTCGGTGTTCTTGGCCGTGTCGATGGTCGGCACCATGCCCAGATAGTTGGGATTGCCGTTACCCGCCGGGTTCGCCGAGGCGGACAGCGACGGCGTCTGAACCTTGACGTTCCAGACCGTAAGGCCGTCGACGCCGCTAGGCACCACGTGGAAATTGGCGCTGTTGTTCAGCGTGATGCCGAACAGCGTCAGATTCTTCGCGTAGTTGAACACCATCATGCGGAAGTTCGACTGCGAACCAACGCCGCTCGTGCCGTTCTCGATCATGTTGCCGAGCCAGGCCAGATCCCACCAGGTCATGTGCCGGGCCGAGGCCGACGTGTTGACGAAGGTGCCGCCGTCGTCGCAAGGCGTGCCGGTGGTGGCCTGCAGACCCTTCGAATAGGCCGCGTAGGTGTTCGTGCAGGTCAGATCGACTCGCATCAGCGGATAGAGGTTGTTCGAGCTGACGATCTCGGACGCGGCCCGGCTGTCGATGCTGCCGCCGCCGACAACCGCCGAATTCACGAGGTAGCTGCCGCCGATCAGCGGCAGACAGTTACTGGAACTGCCGGCCTTGGTAGAACTGACGGCCGTGTTAGCGCAATACGGGCCGGCTGCATTGGGCGCGTAGGCCATCACGTCGCGCGTCGCGTAGACGGTCACGCCGGTGTCGACCCACAGCGTGACGCCGGAGGGCAGCGTGAGCGGTCCGGTGATGAACGCGTTGCCCGCGCCGGTGCTCGACACGACCAGACGCACGACGAACTGCGACGCGCGGTATTGGGGGGCGGCCAACTGTTGCGCGGATGCGCCGGCAATGTTTTTGTTGGGCACTGCAGCGGCAGTCTGCGATGCCGCTGCGGCGGCGTCGGCGGCGGAGATGGCCGCGCCGACCTGGGCGTCGACCGCGGCGCCGCACGCGTCGAGCGCAGCCTGGATGCGCGCCTGATCCGGGTTGAGAATGGCCGATGTCGTGCCGTTATCGGCCTCGGGTCCGAGCGCGCCGCTGGGCTGGCGCACCAGCGAGTTGCTTGCTTCGAGCGTGCTGCAGACCTGGGCGTCCGTAGGCAGTTGCGGCGCCGGCGGAAGCGCGGCATCGCTCGTCGTCACACCGACCTTGAACGGAGCCGGTGGCGCTGCGGGCGTTGTGGCGGTGTTGCCGGTCGCAGCGGACGGCGAGTTGTCACCGCTGCCGCAAGCGGCAAGCGAGGCGGCGAGTGTGACGACTAAACATGGGATAACGCCAAATCTGTAAAGCATGGACCATCCTTTTAATAAAGAATACTAACTATTTAGATGCTTCGTCGATTCAGTTCAACGGGGTTGCGGAGGCTCTATTTTTTGTTCTCGGCAAGTCCGGCGATCAGGGCCGTCGCCCGAAGTGATCGGTGGCTCTGGTCAGTTGTCGATCAAACCGGAGTCCACTTTGCAGCGCCGGTACGCGAGTCGGCGCATCGGTCACGTTCAAGAAAGCGCGCTAGATGTGACGACGCGAGGCGGGCTGATTGCCCCTTCGGGACATTGCCGGTCCCAGTCAGTGAATGGGGAGACTTTGCGTCCGTGCACGCGCCGTTCGGCAGAATCCCGCCCATAATGTCTCCACATGCTTGTTATACGATGACGTATAAATTCTATTGGACGCGAGCGCTGCCGTACATGCGGTATTTACCCGGAGTGTAAGACAGTTATTTGTTACATATCTGTAAATATGCGGTTCACGGCGGATTGATGCGTCTTTGGAAAGTTATTGAAGAATTGGTAAGTGGTAGGATGACATATAAGTAACCACCGCGCTAACGCCACGGGGCAGCCTCGTGACGTGACGATCGCAACCGGATTTGCACCTGGACCTTCAGCGGCCTTTCAATGGCCCTTCAGCGCTCAATGGCCGTCGTCGCGACAAGACAATCTGGTATCGTAAGACCGAGGAAGCGGAAGAATTGAGCGGCCGCAATGAACTCGAAAGCATGAACTCGAAAGTGGTGGCTCAACATGATCGAGCGGCTGCGTTATCCGGTTTCCTGCTCGACATGACTGGCGAGGCGACAAGCCACACGCGTGAGGCGATGAACATCACCATGTTTCGGCGAGTATCAGCGGCGCTGCACAACAACGCTTGCCCCGAGCCAGTCCACCTAGGGGAAGCCTGACGAGAGAGGGCTTGCGATGGCCAGACACAATCCGGCGCTTCATCGTGTCCAGAAAGCCCGCATGACGCGGGAGCGCCGGCGGCTTCTCATCATCTGCATGACCGTACTGTTGGTCGTGCTCGGCTGGGCGCTGGTGGCGGCGCTCAAACCCGCTCTTCAGCGCACGATAGTCATCACGACCGGTGCCGACAATGGTATCTACCGCGGCTTTGCGGATCACTATGCGCCGCTCCTGAAGCGAGCAGGCATCGCGCTCGATATCCGCAGTTCTTCCGGTTCGGTCGAAAATTATGAGCGGCTGACGAATCCCGACAGCGAATATCAAGTGGGCTTCATCCAGTCCGGCACCACGAGTCCCAAAGAAACAGATCAGTTGCAGACTATCGCCGCCGTTTCATACGAACCGATCTGGGTGTTCTATCGCGGCGATACCGTCATCAACAAGCTCGCGCAACTGCGCGGCAAGAAGGTTGCCATCGGCATTCCCGGCAGCGGGCTGCTTCATGTTTCGCTGGTCCTGCTCGGCTATAGCGGCGTCACCCGCGACAACACCACGCTGGTGGAAATGGATGCGTCCAACGCATATCGAGGCCTCGAAAGCGGTCAACTGGATGCTGCGTTCTTTATCGGCAGACCCGACGCTTCGATGCAGAAAACGCTGCTGAACAGCGACCTCAAGCTGATGAGCTTCGCGCAGGCCGAAGCGTTGGTGCAGAAATTCCCGTCGCTCTCGAAAGTTATCTACCCGCGTGCGTCGACCAGCATCGTCAACGATTTGCCGCGCGAGGATGTCACGCTGCTCGCCGCCACAGCTTTGCTGGTCTCGAAGGACACGCTGCACCCGGCGCTGGTCTATCTGCTGCTGGACGTGGCCAAAACGGTCCACGGCGGCGAAGATTACTTTACGCCGCTGGGCACGTTTCCCAATCTGAATACCGAGGAATTTCCCATCTCCGACGAGAGCACGCGCTATTTCAAATCCGGGCGGCCGTTCCTGCAACGTTACCTTCCCTTCTGGCTGGCCAGCCTGATCGAAAGACGATTCCTTATTCTGCTGCCGTTCATGGCCTTGTTGGTCGGTTTGCTGCAGGCGTTGCCGGGCATGGTAGAGACGCGGATCAAAAAAAGATTGGTCGTGTGGTATCGGGAAATCAAATCGCTGGAAGATGAAACGTGGAAAAACACGCAGCCGACCCTAAGCGAGATTGCGAAGTGGCGCGATGAAATCGACAGCATCGATGCGCATGCGAGCGAGATACGGATTCCGCATCGCTACTTTCAGGATGTGTATGCGCTCAAGCAGGCGATTGGCGTCGTGAGGGATCGGATTTCCCAGGTCGCGGCGAAGGTGAAGACATAGCCGCTGTGCCGAAACGAATGGCCTGAACCCGGCGCCGATGTGCCAATTGACATCGCAATGCGCTAAGGTGAGTGGCTCGCGCAGTCGGCGCAGGCGATAATCGCGGCTATCGGATTCGGCGATACCCCAACGCGAGCGGTTCGCAGATCAATGGAGCATTGACACATGACCGACAGATTGCAGGCGTCCGTATGCGTTGTCGTACTGCTGCTGATTGTGGGCTGGGTGCTCTACATCGGGCGCACCGTCTTCGTTCCCATTGTGTTCGGCGTCATTGCGGTCTATGTGATCGTCGGCTTCACGCGATTGCTGGAGCGCATACCGGTTATCGGCGAGCGGATGCCGATCCAGTTGCGTTATGCGCTGTCCGCGTTCCTGATCGCAGCCGGAATTTTCTTTGCTGTCGACATGCTCGTCGAGAACTACGACGCTCTCGTCGCGCTGGCGCCTCGCTATCAGGAGTCCGTGCTTACGCTGATCCAGAAAGCGGCGGTGCTTCTGCATCTGGAAACCGAGCCCACGTGGGATTCGCTGCGGCGTGACATGCTCGCACAGTTCAACGTTCAGGCGCTCGTGGCGAGCATGCTGACGTCGCTGTCGGCGGTGATAGTCAACGTCTTCGTCGTGCTGTTGTATGCAAGCTTTCTGCTCGTCGAGCATCGAACCTTCAACGAGAAGCTGGCGAACATATCGGCGAATTCAACTAACGCCGCGCGTATCAAGAGCGTCGTCACCGACATCAACCGGCGCATCGGCGCCTATCTCGCACTGAAGACGCTGCTCGGCGTGGTGCTCGGCGCCATATGCTGGGGCGCGATGCGCAGCGTCGGGCTCGAATTCGCCGGGCTGTGGGCGGTGCTGATTGCGCTGCTCAACTACGTGCCTTATATCGGCTCGGTGTTGGGCATCGTTTTTCCGACGCTGATGTCGGTGCTGCAATTCGGTGAGGTCAACGAAGTACTGATCGTGCTGTTGTCGCTGACCGCCATTCAATTCGTGATCGGCAACATACTCGATCCTTACCTGATGGGCAACTCCCTGAATCTGAGTCCGTTTGCGATCCTGGCGAGCATGGCGATCTGGTCGGCGATCTGGGGCGTCTCCGGCGCGTTTCTCGCGGTGCCGATCACCGTCATCGTGATCATCATTTTCTCGGAGTTCGAAATGACGAGGCCCGTCGCGGTCCTATTGTCGAAAAACGGCCGGCTGGATTACGGTGGAAATGCGCCGCTCGCGTGAGGCGGGCGAACAGTAACGAACGTTTTGTTGCGCGATATCGCGCGAGCCGGATGGAATCGGCAGACCGTCGGCGGTGATTCTTTTCATGAACGCGCATCATGACCAAAGGCGCAGCACCATGACTCCTTACTCCGCAGGAATAGACGCCAGCAGCCTGAATCTGGTCCAGATCTTCGGGCTGTTGATCGGCGGCCTCGCCCTGTTCCTTCTCGGCCTGGAGTTCATGACCGGCGGCCTGAAGGCGATCGCCGGATCGAGGTTGCAGGCGCTGCTGGGCATGTTGACCGCGAGCCGGTTCCGTGGCGTGCTGGCCGGCGCCGTCGTGACCGCGTTGCTGAATTCATCGACCATCACCACGGTCCTGATGGTCGGGTTCGTTTCCTCAGGCTTGATGACGCTGACCCAGTCGGTGCCGATGATCATGGGCGCGAACATTGGCTCCACCGTCACCGCGCAGATCATCGCTTTCGACGTATCGAAGCTGACGCCGTTCATGCTGGCGATAGGTTTCACGCTGCATGCGTTCGGCGGGCGCGATCTGTTACGGCAGGTCGGCCGGGTGCTGCTGGGGCTCGGTCTGCTGTTCCTCGGCATCGAACTGATGGGCGACGCGACGCGTCCGCTGCGCACGTTCCAGCCTTTCATCGACGCGATGCAGGACATGGAGAATCCGGTGGTCGGCATCATGGTCGGCGCGATTTTCACCGCCGTCGTGCAAAGCTCGGCGGCGACGCTCGCCATCGTGATCGCTCTGGGCGCCCAGGGTCTGATGCCGCTCGAAGTGGGCATCGCGGTGATCCTCGGCGCCAAGGTGGGCACGTGCGGCACGGCGCTGCTCGCGTCGATCGGGAAGGCAGCCGAGGCGGTCCAGGTGGGTGCCGTGCATCTGATCTTCAATCTGCTGGGCGTGCTGTTCTTTGTGTTCTTTATCCCGCAGATGGCGGACGTGGTGCGGCATGTCTCGCCGTCGTATCCGGAGCTGCAAGGCGTGGCGCGACTGGCGGCCGAAACGCCGCGCCAGGTCGCCAACGCTCACACGATATTCAGCGTGGCAAGCACGCTGATCCTGATCTGGTTCACCGGACCGATTGCCCGGCTTGCCGAGTTCATCGTGCCGAAGCGCGCGCACGAAGTCAGGCGGACAGGCGACCCGGTTTATCTCGACAAGTCGTCGCTGACAGTCCCTTCGGTCGGACTTCAACGGGTGCGCATCGAGCTGATGCGACTGGGCAAGGAGGTATTGAAGATCGTCCGGCGCGGCACCCAGATGGTGTCCAACGGCACCATCGAAGAGATCAACCTGCTGCTCGATCACGACAAGGAAACCGACCGGCTGGCTTCGGAGATTCTTCACTATATCGGCCACTTGTCGCAGGTGGAGCACTCGGAGGATGAAGGCCAGCAGATGGTCGGGTTCACGCAGGTCGCGTCCAACCTGGAGAGCATCAGCGGCATTGTCGGGACTAACCTGGTGTCGGCCAGCCAGCAGAGGCTGATGCACCAGATCGACCTCACCCGTTTGCGCGATCCGGCGACCACCCAGTTTACGGACGCCGTGATGCGCAATCTCGAACAGGCGATTCGCACGATCGACGAGGCCGGCGCGAGCGAAGCGTCCGAGGTCATCGCGGCGAAAGGCGAGATCGAAAAGCTCGCGTCGGCGGCCCGCCAGGTGGTGCTGGCTAAACTGCAACTCGCGGACAAGGCCGATGTGCAGACCTTCCGGCTGGCGATGGATCTGATCGAACACGGCCGGCAGATCGCGCAATTCGCAAGGGCGATAGCGAAAACGGCCGAAGAGTTGCGCTAGGGCGTTAGGGAGAGGACACGCAACCGGGGGCCGCGATCAGCGCGGTCCCTAACGTGCCCAACCGCCGCCAAGCCCCGTGCTGGCAAAATAAATCGCCAGAAAATAGCCGAGCACGTAGAGCGCGTAGGTCTGCGCGTCGCCGGTATAGACCCTGCGTATCCTACCCGCGGCGGCGAGCGCGAAATGCGACACGCCGCGCCAGAACATCATCGCAAATGGCGGCACCGTGCGCGCGAGGATCGGCCGGTAGAACCTGAAGAAGCCGGGGACGTTGTTGTCCTTTCGGCGCCGGCTGCGGTAGAACAGCACGAACAGCGCGAACAGCACAGCGGCCACGGCCAGCACGACGAGCACGACGGGTGTCGGATTCCAGAAACCGTAGATGCTCTCCAGCGACATGCCTTCCCACACCAGCGTCGAGGCAAACTGCGGATCGATCGCCGCCGAAACCGGTTCGATCAAAAGCTTCGGGAAAAAGGACAGCACGATGATGCCGACCACCAGAACCAGTTGCGGCACGAGCAGCAAAAGCGGCGCTTCGCTCACTTCGGACTGAACGGTCCGGCGACGCCCGAGGAACAGACCGCTGACAAAGCGGATCATGTAGAGAAAGCCGATGAACGTCGCCATCAGTCCGCACACGGCGAGGCCGTACCAGCCCTTGCTCGTCATCGCACTCAGCAGCAGCCACTTGCCGCCGAAGCCCATCAGCGGCGGTAAGCCCGACATCGAAACGAGGGCGACCAGCACCAGCGCGAAGGTGAACGGCATCGCGCGGGCAAGGCCACCCGTTTCGGCGAAGTTGTGCGTGCCCGTGCGCAGGATGATGCCCGCCAGCGCGAGGAACAGAATCCCCTTCACCAGCATGTGGTTGGCGACCAGATACAGCGCCGTGACCCAGCCGAGATGGCTCATCAACGCTATCGCAGTGACGACATAGCCGAGCTGGCTCATGCTGGAGTACGCGAGCAGCCGCTTGAAGTCGTTTTGCCGTAGCGCCATCAGTGCGCCTGCGAGGGTCGTCAGCATGCCGATCCACGCCATCACATGCGCGAGATCGAGTCCGACTTCGGAGCGTATCGTCAGATAAGTGCCGATCAGCAGGCCGAACATCGCCACCTTGCTGACGACCGCCGACAGCATCGCGGTCACGTCGTCTTCCGCTTCCGTGTACGCGCCCGGCAGCCACACATGCACGCCGATGGCGCCCGCCTTGATCAGAAAACCGGTGGCCAGCAACACGAATGCACGGCTCGCGTCCGGGCCCGATCTGACAAGCGCCGCCAGTTCGATAGTGCCGTCGAGCGCCGCGACGGCGGCGAAGCCGGCCAGCAGAAAGAACGCCGACAGCAGCGAGAACAGCAGGAAGGTCAGCACATGTGGTCCGGCGCTGCGGCATTTCGCGATCAGGAAGCAGGACGACAGCGTGATGATTTCCCAGCTATAGAAGAATTCGAGCGTCGTGGTGGAACGCAGCAGCGCCGGGATCGACAGCAGTAGAACCACCAGCATCGGATAGAAGCCCGAGCGCACATCGTTGCGATAGAGGCTCGCCGCCGCGATCACGAAGCTGCCGGCGAGCAGCAGCCACGCAAACAGCTGGGCGATGCCATCTGCGGCTTCGGCGAGCCACGGGCCCACTAGCGCGACGGCGATCAGCGTCAGCACGCCCTTGAGCCGGCCCGGCAGACGATCGCCCGCATAGAGCAGCGCGCCCGCGACGAGCGGGGAAAACATCCATGCCGATCCCGCGCCCGAGAACGAAGCGCCGGCGTAGCCAGCGGCAATCAGGAGCACCGCCACGCCGAATAGCGGCAGCAGCGCGGCCAGATCGGGGCCGGCCGTGATCTCGTCGTCGGACGGATGCAGCGCGCCCACGAACCAGTGGAACATGTAGGCCGCTTCGAGCAGCGAGCCGGTCAGAATGAGCACGATCCAGTAGGGCTTGCCGGCGACGGTCAACTGCATGACCAGTTCCCATTTCGCCCAGAAGCCGGGAAACGGCGGCAGCCCCGCAATCGCGACCATGAAGAGGCCGAGCAGACCAATCAGCAGCGGACTGCGCGACAGGACCGCGCGTGCATGGACGCCATGCCGCCTGAGAATGCCGATAAGCCAGAACAGCCCCGCCTTGGCGAACAGATGGTTGATGAACAGGCCGCCGACCACAAGCGGGATCGAGGTATCGGCGCCCACTTGCCGCAGCAGCGCGAGCGCCAGCATCAGCAGGCCCATCTGCCCGATCGACGAATAGCCGAGCACCCGCTGCGGTTTCGTCTGCTTGAGCGCGAGCAGATTGGAGAACAGGAAGGTCAGGCCGCCGGAGACCGCGATCAGACCGAGCTGGCGTTCGAACAGCGGCAGCAGCTTGAGCAGCGCGAAAAACACCCCAGCCGACACGCCGACCGACACCAGCGCGGCAATGCCGCTCGGCGCGGTTTCGTAGACATCGAGCCCCCACCCGTTCGCCGGAAACGGCTTGAGTTCGATCACGAGGCAGGCGAACACAAGCAGCACTGCCGTGACGGCGATCGGACTGTCGAGGCTCGCGCGGACGGCGATCAGATCGTCGATGTTCAGCGTCCCCGTCACGTAGTAAAGCAGCACCGCGCCGAACAGGAACAGGGTCGACGCGATGACCGTCGCCATGATGTACTTGAACGCGGCGGCCAGCGCGGCCGGCGTGCGATCCAGTCCGAGCAGCCCGTACGTGGCGATCGAAACGATCTCCAGAAACACGAACAGATTGAACAGGTCGCGCGTCATCACCATGCCGTCGATGCCCATCACGAGAATCAGATACAGCAGCAGCGCGGCGTAATTGCCGCGCAGACGGTCCCACAATTGCAGCGCGCCGAGCAGCGCCACCACGTTGACGCTCAGCGTGAAGAAGCCTTCCCACACGCCGAAGCGCAGATTGATCGAAACCGGCGGCTGCGCGCCCGCCGTCAGCACTTCGATCGTCTGGCCGCCGTCCAGCAGACCGAAGAACGACACGCCGCTCACGAGCACGATGCCGGTGAGCGCGATGAAGAAGCCGGCCGTCAGCCACGGCTTGCCGAGCCGGTACAGCAGCGGAATGACGAAGCCGCCCCCCAGGCCGAGAATGAAGATATGCAGCGGATGAAACAGCGCGGCTACCATTTCGACTCTGTGAACGCGTCGATGGAAAGCGTCTTTTTCGCCGCATACAGGCGGATCGCGAACGCCAGCATGACCGCCGTGACCGAAAGGCCGATCACGATCGCGGTGACCACCAGCGCCGACGGCACCGGGTCGATCGCGCGCCGCGCGGCGTCCGCCTTGCTCAACGCGGCGTCGATGATCGGCGCTGTGCCGCCGCGGATATAGCCGGTCGCGACCATCACGATATGCAGCCCCGTGTCGATCAGCGCGAAGCCGATGATGATGCGCAGGATATTGCGCTGGGTCAGCATCCCCCACAAGCCGATCAACGCGAGGCAGAAGCCCGTGATCAGCAGGATGGTCGAAACCGGCAGGCCCGTGGTCATGCGCTGTTCTCCTCGCTCAGCTTCTGAACCGGTCGATGATGACGCTCAGCTCCGCGCCAACCTTCACGCCGAGCAACGCCGAAATGAGGGGTATCGCGCCGGCGCTGAAAAACGCGCCGAACTCGCCGCGCGGCAGAAAACGGGCATCGAGAAAGCCACCCGCCAGCACCAGACCCAGAATGCCGATCATTACGTAGATCACGCCGGCAAACGATTCGACGACGCTCAGCAGTGCGACGTTCAGCGCCGCGCCGGGCCGCGCGAGCAGCATCAGCATCGCGCCGGAAGCGACGATCGCGCCGCCCTGGAAGCCGCCGCCGGCCGACAGATGGCCGTTGACGATCACGTACGCGCCGAAGGTCAGGATCATCGGCAGCAGCACCTGCATGCCGGTTCGCACGATCTCGCCGGGTTGCCTGCGCGGGACGCTGTCGTCGTCGGCTTCGGCTTCTGTTGCGGCTTCGGTTGCAGTTGCAGTGCTTTCGCTTTTCAACAGCAAGCCGACGCTCGCCGCGACCATGAACAGCACTGCGACTTCGCCAAGCGTATCGAAGCCGCGATAAGTGATCAGAATGCCGGTGACGATGTTCGGCGCGCCGAGTTCGATCGGTCCCTGCACGACGTAGTATTGCGCGAGCGGCCGCAGCGCCTGCAACTCGCTGTAGGCATCGATCAGGCGCCAGAACACCAGCGCGAACAGCGCGACCGTCACGATGACAAACACGCGGCGCATCACGACTCCTTCGGCGCGGCGCCGCGCTCGTCTTCGGCGGCGAGCGCGTCTGTCACGGTGGACGATGTCATCGGCGTGCGGATCAGCCACGCCGCGCGCGATAGTGCATGCGACGACACCGGGTTCGTCACCAGCACGAAATAGATGACGAGGATCAGCCTGAACGTCCAGCTCGGGTGATAGAACGCGAGCCCGATCAGCACCAGCATGTTGCCGAGCGTCGAGGCCTTGGTGCCGGCCTGGATGCGGGTGTACGCGTCCGGCATGCGCAACAGGCCGAGGCCGGCGGAGAACAGGAATATCGCGCCCGCCAGGATGAACACGCTGCCGATCAGTTCGATCATGCGCTAGCCCTTCTGATAGCCCGTTTTACGAATCGCGTAGAGAAAGATGAACGTCGCGAGTCCCGAGCCGATCGCCGCCTCGGCCATCGCCACGTCGGGCGCGGCGAGCAGCAGGAAAGCCACCGCCGCGAACAGGCTCGCGAGCCCCGAACTGACCATCGCGGCCATCAGGTTAGTCAGGCAGACGGCCAGGATGCCGCTGACGAGAATGCTGGCGCACACCAGCAGCACGAGCAGTTCGAGCACGGTTCAAAGCCCCCTTTCCAGAAAGCGAGCAATCGCGAGAACGGCTAGAAAGCTGAGCAGCCCGTAGACGAGTGCCACATCGATATAGACGAAACGGCCCGACACCTGTGCGTACAGCGCGATCAGCGAGATCGAGATGACGGTGAGCATGTCGATGGCGACGATCCTGTCGATCAGCGTCTTGCCGAGGACCAGGCGGATCACGCCGAACAGGATCGCGAAGAAGATCAATACCATGGCGATCCGCAGCATGATCTCAGCCAAAGACTTTCTCCAGATGCTTTTCGAAAGGGACCACCAGCGCTTGCGTGGCCTCGTCGATATCCGTTGTCTTGACGTCGAGCCAGTGGATGAATAGTGTCTCGTCCCGAATATCCATGACCAGCGAACCCGGCGTGAGCGCGATCGAATTGGCGAGCGCGAGGCGGCCGATCGGCGATTTCAGGTGGGTGCGGACCTTGACGATGCCCGGCTTGATATCGACGCGCGGCGCGTACACATACGTCATCATGTTGATATTGGCGCGCACCAGTTCGACGACGAAGGTGCCGCTATAGGCGACGAAGTGATAAAGCGCGCGAGGCGTCGGGCGCAGCCGGCTCCACGCTTCGCTGGAAGACGCAAAGACGTGGGCAAGGACGAACGTGATCGCCGCGCCGACGAGCGCCGGCTCCACGGCCAGCGACGCGTTGGCGATCATCCAGATGACGAACAGGATGACCCACAGGCCGGGCATGCCCTGAGGAACAAATGACGACACCGGTTTTCCGCTGTTCGAAGTCACGTGTTCAGGATCCAAAAGAGGGCGCCAGCAAAAATTCTAGGTGACAACCTATGGCAAATCAACCGGGGCCCGGATCGCGCGCGGAATTTGATGCCGCTCGAGTGTGACACGAAGGCATAGTGGTCCGACGTCAGTGCTTGCGTCAGTTCGCGCAAAGTGCGGTCTGGGTCTTGCGGGGTAGTGAGCAGTACTTCGTTGACTGCGCCGATTTTCGTGCCGACCGGCATCGGTATCAGGACCAGCGTCAGCAGCGCCAGCACGCCGGGGGCGATGTATGGCGTCATATGCCGGTAACGCGTGCCGTCCAGAATCCATGCTATCGAAAAAGCGAGCGACGGTGCCGAGTCGATGCAGGCCGACATCAGCCAGCTTTCGGTATCGAGGCCGATCACCTCGGATTCGATGCTGCGATTCAGGCTGCGCTGTCTGAAGAACGCGAAGAAGCAGAAGATGCCGATCGCCGCGGCGTACCACATGCCCCAACCGAATTCCAGTTGACGCGCGCCATCGAGCATGCGTTTGACCGCGTTGACGAATGCGTAAAAGCACAGCACCGCTAACAGACTGCCGTTGAAGGTCAGCATCAGCGGTTCGATATGCCAGAAGCCATGCTGGAAACGTCTGCTGGTCTGTTGGCTGAGCAGGCGGGTCACGAGCAGCGAGAGGCTGCACATGGCTGCCTCGATGGCCTAACTCAGATCGCCATCGGCAGACGGGGACCCGTTGGGAGCCGTGGCGCGAAGCGCGGCCAGGTCCGGTTACGGTTCGCTGCACACCCCTCGCACAACGAACCGGTTCCTGCACCACACTCCGGTCAGCGCGGCTTGATTGCCACCTTGAGAACTCCGTCTCTCTGATTCGCAAACAGATCGTATGCCGCGACGATGTCGTCCAGCTTGTAGTGGTGCGTGACCAGCGCGCCAAGGTCGACGCGCCCCGACTCCACCACGTTCATCAGGCGTCTCATGCGCTCCTTCCCGCCAGGACACAGCGCAGTGCTGATCTTGTGATCGCCGAGGCCCGCGGCGAACGCCGCAAGCGGGATCGTCAGATCGGACGAGTACACGCCGAGACTCGACAGCGTGCCGCCTGGTTTGAGGATGCGCAGCGCCGACTCGAACGTGCCCTGGGTGCCGAGCGCTTCGATCGACGAATCCACGCCGCGCCCGCCGGTGAGCTTCAGGATCTCGTCGACCACATCGCAATTCTTGAAATTGAGCGTGACGTCGGCACCCATCTTGCGCGCCATGCCGAGGCGATGGTCGTTGCCATCCACTGCAATGATCGTGGTGGCGCCGAGCAGCCGCGCGCCCGCCGTGGCGCACAGGCCGATGGGTCCTTGCGCGAACACGGCCACCGTGTCGCCGATACGGATGTTGGCGTTTTCCGCTCCCTTGAAGCCCGTCGACATGATGTCGGGGCACATCAGCACCTGCTCGTCGGTCAAGCCGTCGGGGATGGGCGCGAGGTTCGCCTGCGCGTCGGGCACGAGCACGTATTCGGCCTGCGTACCGTCGATCATATTGCCGAAGCGCCAGCCCGCCGTGGCCTTATAGCCGTGGCAACCGCACAGTCCGTTGGCGATCAGATAGCTGCCGTCCTGCGACGCGACCCCGTCTTGCGCAGCATAGGAATTGAAGTTGGGACAAATGGCGCCGGCGATCACCCGCTGTCCCTCCTGATAGCCGACCACCGCGTTGCCGAGCTTTTCGATCACGCCGACGGGCTCGTGGCCTACCGTCAAGCCTTTGGCGACGGGATATTCGCCTTTCAGGATGTGCACGTCGGTGCCGCAGATCGTGGTGGTGGTGATGCGCACGAGCGCGTCGTTGGCGCCCACGTCGGGCAGGGGCTTGTCGGCGAGTTCGATACGGCCTGGTTCGATGAATACGGCGGCTTTCATCATGGCGGTCATGAATGTCTCCTTCCGGTTTGGGTCAACGGCATCTCACAAGGGTGCTCGCACTTCCTTCGACAGACCGGTGCCGACAGCGAACACGGCGCGGCTGATTCGCGACTGCTGACGGACGTAGCCGCGTTTGCATCTTACTCCGCTGGGAATGGTGCTTGCCTTGACGCCGATCATCAAACTGCAAGCTTTGTGATCCACAGAAGTCCTGATGGAAATCAGCGCGCATCTGCAAAAACAGAAGAACGACGCGACGAGAGGCTCGGTGTCCTTCCCGTCGCATCGGCTAATCGAATCCGCATCCTCGCCCGGCTATCCGCAGCCGATGCAAGCGGCGCGCGCAATTGCGCCGAGCCGTCCGCGGCAGATGCCGTTGCCCGCATTGCGCGGTTCGCCGTCCTCCGCGGGCCAGCCGTCTTCGCCGACGAGCGGCACGAATCTCACGTCGCCGAGCCAGCTCCTGTCGAAGTCAGCTTCAGTGCGTCGGACAACCTTGATGAGCCGCTGATAGTGCTGATCGCGACCCACCGGCATGACGATCCGCCCGCCGAGCGCGAGTTGCTTGCACCACGCGTCGGGAACGCGCGGTCCGCCCGCCGCCGCAATGATCGCATCGTACGGTGCGTGTTCCGCGAGGCCGAGCGTGCCGTCGCCGAGATGAACCGTCACATTGGCGATATCCAGCCGTGCCAGGATTTCACGAGCCGTATCGACGAGCCCCGCGTGGCGCTCGATCGAGTGCACGTGAGCCGCGATCGCCGCGGCGACGGCGGCGGCATAGCCCGAGCCGGTGCCGACGTCGAGCACCCGGTCGCCCGGGCTCAGTTCCGCTGCGTCGATCATCGACGCGACCATCGCGGGCTGCGAAATGGTCTGTTCGTTGCCGATGGGTAGCGGCGTGTCCTCGTACGCGAATTGCCGAAGATCGGCGGCGACGAATTCCTCGCGCGGCACACTGCGCATCGCGGCCAGCACACGGGGATTGCCAATGCCGCGCCGAACGATCTGCCACTCGACCATCCACTCGCGGGCCTCCTTGAAGTCAGTCATAGCCACCTCCGTGTTGCGGCCGGCGCGCGCCTGCCCGCGCGCCGCATTCCAGTGCTTCGCCAGATGCGGGCAAATAGCGCGTGGCGGGCGAATGGATTGCCTAGAATCAGTTTACGCGCGGGACGGCCCTGTCAATACGGAAAATGAAATGGCGTCTTGCGGTGCCGGCGGCGCGCGGGTCCCAACACGTTTCAATCGTAAGGGGAATTACTATGGTGACTTATGTGGTTCTGGCGCAGTTTACGGACCAGGGCATCCGCGCGGTCAAGAACAGTCCTCAGCGGGCCGTTCAGGCGGCGGAGATGGCGAAAGGCTTTGGCTGTGAAATGAAAGAGATCTACTGGACGTTAGGCGAATACGACATCGTCACGGTCGTCGAGGCGGCCGACGACCAGAGCTTTACCGCCTTTGGTCTGGCGCTGGGCTCAGCGGGCAATATCCGCACGCAGACGCTACGGGCTTTCAGCAAGGACGAAATCGGCTCGATTATTGCTCGGCTCCCCTAACTCGCGCGACTTTCCTCAGGAGATGACGATGAATGCGGACAACAGGAGCGACACGCAAGCTTTCGTACAGACGGCCGAGCAAACCGGGGGCTTCGTCTGGGTTATCACGCTAGTCGACTTCGGCAGCCGGGAGGTGAAGCGTTCGCTCGTTTCGGACGGCACCTACGAAACGCGTGCCGCCGCGAAAGATGCTGGCGACGCGCATCTGAAAGCGCTGGCAGCAGATCATTAGGCCCGCGCCGGCCAGGTGTCGGCGCTCGCTGTCGCTCGATAAATCACACGCATGGCTACTCCTCGAATGCGCAGCGGCGCTGATTGCGCACCGCGCCACTCGCGGTGAAGCCCTACAGGTTTTGCCAGGCGTGATGCTTCGCACAGGGCGGGGGTACATTCGCGCCGTCCGGCATCCGCACCCGGACGAACGGCTAGCCCGGTGTCCGGGGGCGGGTCGTGTCGTCGTCGCGTGGACCCGCGTGGATTCCGATCTTCCAATGCGGCTTACTCGCATTCCATGAAGCGAACATGAGCCCCAACGGTAACGACAAGGCGTCGAACACCGACGGA
This sequence comes from Paraburkholderia sp. RL18-085-BIA-A, assembly GCF_046027075.1. Taxonomy (NCBI): domain Bacteria; kingdom Pseudomonadati; phylum Pseudomonadota; class Betaproteobacteria; order Burkholderiales; family Burkholderiaceae; genus Paraburkholderia; species Paraburkholderia sp. RL18-085-BIA-A. Next base: position 36,212 of record NZ_JARESU010000020.1, read on the forward strand.
CAAAACCGCGCGCCCAGCAGCCGTATTCAGAATGAACCGGGCGGCGCCGGCAAACCCGCCGCCATGCGGTCCGCGATCACCTGGCTGGAGCGGGTCGATCCCGGCACGCATCGCCGGATCAAGGGGCTGCGTCTGGTCACCGCTTACGGTCTCGCAGCCGCGCTCGGGACCTTGCAGGACATCATGCACAACCTGCCCGGCGCGATGTCGGTCGGTTCGCTGGCCGCCGGCTTCGCGCTTTGGGCAAGTGTTTCGGAAGCACGCCTCACGCGCCCCGAATCCAGCCGCGACCTGACGCTGCTGTGCGCGGCGGCCGCGCTCGGCGCGGCGATGTTCATCGTCTTGTCACCGCTGTTGCAGCCGCTTGCGAGGGCGGCTGCGGAACTGACGCTCGTGAGCGGCGCGTTTCTGGTCGGCTATCTGAAGCGCTTTGGCATGCTTGGCGCGGGGATGGGCTCGCAGATCTACATCGGACAGCTGCTCGCCTATGGCGCGCATTTGACGCCCGTCGATCTGCCGGCGGTGGCGGTCGCGGGATTGATCGCGATGCTGGCGTCGATCGTTCCGCGCATGCTCAGCGGCCCGGCCGAACATCCCACGGCGGCCGTGCTTTCACCTGCCGACGTGCCGGCGCGTTGGAGACTCTCGCCCGAACTGATCATGGGCTTGCAGGCGGCGAGCGGCGCGCTGGTCGTTGTTGCGTTGAACGAAGCGGTCGGACTCAGGGAGTCGGCATGGGCGATCACCGCAAGCACCTACGTGGTCGCCGGTTCGGCTAGCGGCACGGCGCAGCGGGTGCGTCGGCGGATCGTAGGCACGCTGGTGGGCGTTCCGCTGGGGCTCGTGTGCCTGCCGCTCGTCGAGCACGCGCCGCTGCTCGCGTGGACCGCGGCCGCCGTCGCGATGATTGTCTACGCGATGGCCTTGCCCGAACGCTACGACATCGCGTGCGGAGCGTTTGCCTTTACGCTGATCGTGACATTGGCGATTGGCGGCGTGCACTCGATACCGCTCCTCGCCGCGCGCGCGTGGGAGACGCTCCTCGGTGGCGTGCTCGGGCTGGTGGCCGCGAAGCTGATCTTTCCGTTGCGCTCGTGAAGGAGGGACGCGGAGCCTGCGATCGATCGTCGCGTCGGGCAGCGATGTCGTCAGGCACGCAGCAACATGCCTCGACTCCCGATCGCCTCGCGATGAAGCCGCGAACGCTATCCCGTGGCGAACCATTCCGATCCAGACATCCTATACTGCGTCCGTCTGCGTGCTGCGTGCTGCGTGCTGCGTGCTGCGTGCTGCGTGCTGCGCCATCGCGGTATGCGTTCACATAACTATCCAGCAGCATCGATACGGGGAGCCTCACGGCGTTGTGCTTACCTCGGGTCCATTGCCAGGACCGGCCTTCACTTCATTTGCCTGCTGGACGAAAACCATGCTGACAATCGATGACATCCGGGCAGTCCCGCTGTTCGCCGCACTCGCCGACGACGAACTGGACCATCTCGCGCACACCTCGGCCGACCTCCATCTGTGCGCCGGCGAGTTCGCGGTTCACGAAGGCGGCGAGCGTGCGCTGTACGCGGTGCTCGCCGGCAAGATGGAGGTCATCAAGACCTTCGACGGCGTCGAGCGCACGCTCGGCTGGCGTCTGCCCGGGACCATCTTCGGCGAAGTGCCGCTTGCGCTGAGTTCGCCCTTTCCGGGCGCGTATCGCGCCGCGGAACCGTCGCGTGTGATGCGTGTGGACGCTCAGCGTTACTACGAGCTGGCTGCCGCGGCGCCGGACGTGGCCGTCAAGATGGGGGCACTGGCGCGTGAGCGCATCGGCGGCCTGCAAGGTTTGTCGGCCGAGCCGCCCAAGCCGCGCGTCACGATGGTCGGCAATCGCTGGGACAACGCGTGTACCGCGCTGCGCCAGTTTCTGGCCCGCAACCAGATCAGCTATGACTGGATTACGCCGGATGCGCCCGAACTGCCCGCGCGCTGGCCGGGAACCTGTCCGGTCGACGAGCAATGTCCCGCGGTGCGGCTATTCGATGGCACCGTGCTGAACCGGCCGGCGACGCGCGAGCTGGCCGAATTGCTCGGCTTGCAGACGCAGCCCCGCCTCGCCGAATACGACACGATGATCATCGGCGGCGGGCCGGCCGGTCTCGCGGCAGCCGTATACGGAGCGTCCGAAGGATTGCGTACGATCGTGCTCGAGCGCGAAGCGCCGGGAGGCCAGGCCGGCACGTCGTCGCGCATCGAAAACTACCTGGGCTTTCCCAACGGCGTGTCCGGAGACGAACTCGCGAGCCGTGCATTGCAGCAGGCAACGCGGCTCGGCGCCGAGATTCTGGTGACGCGCTCGGTCGCGCGGATCGCGGTCGAAGATCGTCAGGTTCACCTCGACGGCGGCGACGTGATCCGCGCGAAAACGATCATTCTCGCGACGGGAGTGACGTGGCGGCGTTTGCTGATAGAGGGCTTCGACCGGTTTATCGGCAAGGGCATCTACTACGGCGCGTCACGCAGCGAAGCGAGCGCGACGCATGGGCTCGATGTCTATCTGATCGGCGGCGGCAATTCGGCCGGCCAGGCCGCTTTGTACTTTGCCAATCACGCGCGCATGGTCACACTCATTCTGCGCGGCGATTCGCTCGAGAAGAGCATGTCGCGCTATCTGGTCGAGCAGCTTCGCGGCAAGTCGAACGTGGCGGTGCAACTGCGAGCGGAAGTCGTCGGCGCATACGGCGAAACGCATCTGACCGCGATCGATGTACGCGATGCGTCGAGCGGGGAAGTGCGCCGGCATGACTGCGGCGGATTGTTCGTATTCATCGGCGCCGATGCCGAGACCGGCTGGCTACCCGCGGAAATCGCACGCGATGCGCGCGGCTACGTGCTCACTGGCGACGACGTCGTGAAGGCGGGGCGCTGGTCGTACAGCCGTGATCCGTACCTGCTCGAATCAAGCGTGCCCGGCGTGTTTGCCTGTGGCGATGTGCGATTGAGCCCGGTGAAACGTGTCGCGTCGGCGGTAGGCGAGGGGAGCATGGCGATTGCGTTCGCTCATAAGTATCTACAGCAGGATGCGCGGTAAGGCTGAACGGAAGGTGGCGGAACGAAGAAAGCCGACGTGTTGCCACGCCGGCTTTTTTCCGCGTCGGTCCAACTGTGGATGCCGGTTTCCTTATCGGGCGTGATGTCGCTCGCGACGATCGTTCCGAACGGCGTCTCCAGCTTTGTCCAATGAGGCGGTATTCGGGCGCTTTGCCCGAGTGACGACGAGAATTTGCTCACGTCGCGTGGGACCGTCAATCTTCGTTGCTGCCGCCAGGCGCGAAGCCGAACAGCGTGCGCGGGGTCGTCCACAACACGCGCCGGCGTGCATCGGCGTCGGGAATGAGGCGCTGAACCAGCGTCAACAGCGGCGCGTAATCCATCCGCTGCGGCGCGCGCAGGAACGGCCAGTCCGAGCCCCAGACGCATCGGTCCGGCCCGAACACGCGAAGAAGCTCTCGTGCGAACACTTGCGCATCTTCGTACGGATAGGCGCGCCGCGAAAATTTTTGCAGCCCGGAAATCTTGACCACGGTGCGGCCGTTGTCGGCAAGACGCAGCAGCGCCTGGAAGCCTGGCTGATCGACGCCCGCCGTGAGTTCGGGGCGGCCGCAGTGGTCGATGAGAAGCCGCGTGCGGGTCCGTTCGATCAGCGGCTGCAACGCGACCAGCTGGTCGCCTGTGGTCTGGATCTGCGCGAACATATCGAGGTCGGCCAGCGTGTCAAAGAGGGCGCCAACGCTCTTCATCGAGTCGACACCTTCCATCGCCGGATTGAACGCGGCGCCTATCACGCCCGCGCTTTTCATCTCGACGAGTTCCACACGGCTCACGTCGTTTTCGACCACCGCGATACCTTTGAAGCGATCGCCGCCTCGCGCGATTGCATCGAGCATGCAGCGATTGTCGGTGCGGTAGCCGCTGGTCGGTCCGACCAGCAGCGCATGCTGAACGCCGCACGCGTCCATCAGGTGAGAGAACTGCGCAGCCGTGCCGATCTCCTGCAGCGCGGGCCGGTAAGCGGTGTCGTCCCGATACGCAAAGCGCGCGGGGTCGAACACATGGTTGTGACAGTCGATCTTCTGTTCGTCGAAGATGTTCATTGACGGGACGCTCCGAGTGATTCATCACGACGCCGCGCAACGTCGATAAGTGCGCGCGTGCTCTGGTACGCGAGTTCGAGCCGATCCTTGGCGGGCAACGAAGGCAGCGGCATTTCCACGCCCAGCGTCGTACCGGCAGGCAGTGCGGCCAGCAATCCGGTGAGGGGCAACACGCCGCTGCCTGGCGGCAAGCGGCCCGTGCGCGCTTCGAGGATTGTCGCATCATCGCCGACCGGTTCGTCTTGCGACGCGTCGCAAAGCTGCACGGCGCGTAGCATCCCGTCAGGCAACGCGCGAAGGTCGTCGGGGCTGCCGCCCGAGCGGGCGAGATGCAACGCGTCGACGAGAATCGCGAGATTGGCGCTGCCGGCTCGCTCGACCGTTGCGCGTGCCTGCTTCAGCGTGCCGACATGGCGCCAGCGCATGAATTCCAGATCGACACGCAAGCCATATTGGGCCGCCAGCTCGCACAACGCAGCGAGGTTCGCGGCGAGACGCGCGGCATCGGGATCGTCACCCGAGACCGTGACGCATTGGGCGCCGAGATCGGCCGCGGCATCGAACATCGGCGCGTACGACGCGACATCGATATCGGGCCGCACCGGAATGAACTCCACATCGTGCACCGTCATCCCCTCGTCAGCGAGCAGCCGCCGCAGCGCGAGATGCGCGTCGCTACCTGTACGGGACGGATACGCGATCGCACCCGCGGCGGTCGGGTTGAGCCGCAGTCCCACCGCGCCGAATCCCGCGCGCGCCGCGTGCCGTACCCAGTCCTGCGGCGCCAGTTCCAGCGCGGTCAGATGCGCGACCGCGAGTTTCGGCGCGATTGTTTGCGTGACCGTTGGCGCGTTCAATATGTAGCTCTCCCGCCGGTCAGATCGAACGTGAAGCCGGTCGTGAAACTGCATTCAGGACTGGCGATCCAGCTGACCATCGCGCCGACCTCGTCGATCTGAAGGAAGCGGCCCATTGGAATTTTTGCCTTGCTCGCCTCGATGTGCGTGTCCGACATCTCGCTGAACAGTTCGGTTTCGACCATCGCCGGCGCGACGCAATTGATCAGCACGTTGTCTTTCGCGAGTTCCTTCGCGGCGGACTTGGTGAACGCGATCACGCCCGCTTTCGCCGCCGAATAGCCCGAGATGAACTGCACGCCTTCCTTGCCCGCGATCGACGCCACGTTGACGATCCGGCCGCCGCCGCGCGCGCGCATGTGCGGAATCGCAACGCGGCAGCAGTAGAACACACTGTTCAGATCCACCGCGATCACGCGTTGCCACGCATCCAGCGAATACTCCCAGCACGGTGCCACCGGTCCGTTGATCCCCGCGTTGTTGACGAGAATATCCACCTGGCGCAATGCGTCGAGCGTGGCCGCGAAGGCTTGTTCGACGGACTCGGCGGACGCCACGTCAACCTGCTGGATGTGGTCCGGCGTGAAGCCGAGCCGTTGCGGCTTGCAGTCGCCGACATTGAGGTCCCACACGGCCACGCGTGCGCCATCGGCTTTCAGCTTTTGCGCGATGCCCAGACCGATGCCGCGCGCCGCGCCGGTGACGATGGCGACTTTACCGTCGAGAGAGCGAGTCATTGTTCGATGTTTCCTTGCGTTAAGAAATGGTGTTGCGCAGTTCGATGCGTTTGATGTCGCCGACTACGAAGAGGTATGAGAGCGCGCCAGCCAGCGTGACGGCCGAAATGAAGGCCAGCGCGTACACGAACGAACCCGTGGCGTTGACGATCAGGCCGATCACCAGCGGGGTAACGATCCCCGCTGCATTGGCGAACAGATTGAACACGCCGCCGCTGAGTCCCAGCAAACCCTTCGGCGCGATGTCCGAGACGATCATCCACGCGAGCGCCGACATGCCCTGCGCGAAATAGGCGACACAGAGAATCGCGATCACGGCCGCGGTGGATTCGACATAGTTCGCGAGCACGATGCTCGACGCCGCGAGCAATCCGACGATGACGGGCAACTTGCGCGACCAGTTCAGCGAGATGCCACGGCGCAGCATCGCGTCGGAGATCCAGCCGCCGGCGAGCGTGCCGACCGACGCGGCAATGAACGGCAGCACCGCCACCAGCCCGACTTTCAGCCAGGGCATATGGCGCTCCGCCACGAGGTAGGTGGGGAACCACGTCAGGAAGAACACATTGGTGGAGTTGCATGCGAACTGGCCGAGACAGATGCCCAGCATGCTGCGCCGCTTGAGCAGCGCGCCGAGGTCCGACCAGCGAAAGCGCGTCGCCTGCTGGCTGCCGTCCACGACGCCGCCGCCAACGGCGATGTAATCGAGTTCGGCCGCGTTCGCGCGCTTCGACAGATGCGGCTCGTGAAAGCGCGCGAGCCACACCCACGCGAACACGACCCCGACGGTCCCGACGATGCCGAACAGCGCGCGCCATCCATATTCCTGCTGCAGCCAGAACAGCAATGGACTCAGGAAAGCCAGCCCGACATACTCCGCGAAGGTGTAGACGCCCGTCGCGCGGGCGCGCTCGCTCTGCGGAAACCACACGGCGACCACGCGGCTGTTGGTGGGAAAGCACGGTGCTTCCGCGACGCCGATCAGCAAGCGCATGATGAGCAGCGATACGAAGCCGGCCGCGAGCCCTTGCAATCCCGTAAACAACGACCAGAGCGTCAGCGCGAAGAAATACGTCCAGCGGGTGCCGACGCGGTCCAGCATCACGCCGCCGGGAATCTGCGCCGCCGTGTAGGTCCACGAAAACGCGGAAAAGATCACGCCCATCAACGCCGGATTGAGGCCGAGTTCGTGGCTCATGCTCGGCGCGGCAATGCCGGCGACGCTGCGGTCCAGATAGTTGATCATCGTGCCGACCGCCAGCAGCGCGAGGATGCCGAAGCGGGTGCGCGTGCGCCGCGCGCTGATGCCGGCGTCGATTGCCGCGACGCCTGACCTGGTTGCCTGATTCATCGTGTCTCCTTCATTTTGCTTGTCGGCGGACTTCACGGCTCGCCGGTTTGCCCATGTCGAGTTGCGCTTCACGCGAGGCGAAGCGGTGCCCGGCGGGCAGTTCGGGAGGGCTGTCTCCCTGTAAGCAGATACTAGATAGATGTCGTCCGGCTGTCGTATGCCGAGTTTCAGTTACCCTATAACTTTTAGTTAATACCGACGGATACGGGTTCTGGAGGCCGCATGCGGTTCAAGCTCAGGCAGATGGAGGTGTTTCGGGCGGTCATGCTGACCGGCTCGATCAATGCGGCGTCGAAGATGCTTTATGTGTCGCAACCCGCGGTCAGCAAGCTCGTTGCTCACACCGAGACCACGTTGGGGCTGCGTCTGTTCGAACGCGCCAAGGGCAGGCTCGTGCCGACGGCGGAGGCGCAGGCGCTTTTCAGGGAAGTCGAGCAGGTGTATCAGGCGGCGTTGCGCGTGGATGAGTTTGCGCGGGCGTTGTCACTCGGACCCGCGAGCCTGCTGCGCGTGTCCTGCAGTCCGTCATTGGCGATGTCGATCGTGGCGCCCGCGATCGTCGAATTGAAGCGGCAATTGCCGGGCCTCAGCGTGGACTGGCACACCACGCTAATGGCCGAAATGCCGCTCGAAGTGCTGAGCAAGGCCGTCGATGTCGCGGTGTCCTCCACGCCGATGGAACATGAACATCTCGACGTGGTGCCGTTCATGCGCGGCCGGATGGTATGCGCGGTGCCGCCGGGCCATCGTCTGGCCGACCGGGAGCGCATTGCATTAGCGGACCTGGTGGACGAACCCATGATCCTCTTCAGGCGCGACATTCCGTTCGGCACGATGATCGCGCAAGCGTGTCAGCAAGCGAATGTCGAACTGCAGTCGATCGTGGACGTCACGCGTGCCGATCAGGCCATGGCGCTCGTGAAAGGCGGCCTCGGACTCGCGATCGTCGACGAGTTCGCAGCGCACGGACAGGATTGCGTGATCCGTCCGCTGATTGAAGAACTCGAACTGGTTTCGACTTTTGTCTATTCGAAGTTCTCTCCGCCTTCGCGCAATACCGCACTGCTGATGCAGGCGGTCTACAGGCAGGCGCAACGGATGAAACGGCATATCACCAGTGCATCATTACCGGCCTGAGCTTGCATCGCGCGCATGTTGTTGCAGCGCAAGTCTTGATTTGACAGTTCCGCGATTGACAGCGGTGCTAACAATCGAGCCAGATACCAGGACCGCCAAAAAACTTCGCGTCACGATGCGGATATAGGCTATAAAGTTTAAAGGATAGGTATCCATCGGCGAAAGCCTGATGAGAAGATGGAATGCGAACTCGCTCTCATGGTAAATTGCCAGCGCCACTGCGCTGACTGCGCGAGCGTCCATAGCGGGTGACCATACGTAGATATTTTGTTACGCCTTTCAATCGCAATCCGAATGACTGGAGAACAAGAATGCTCTTTGACGGTGGTTTCACATTCCCGAATTTTCTGGCCGACATCTTTTCCGTTTTCATGTTCATCCTGTGGTTCTGGTTGTTCATAACGGTGGCGAGCGACCTGTTTCGCCGTCATGATGTATCGGGATGGCGCAAAGTTCTCTGGGTGATCCTGCTTATCGTATTGCCCTATATCGGCATCTTCGCTTACCTGCTGACACAACACCGTGGCATGGCCGAACGCGAGCAGGCGCGAGCCAAACAGATGAGGGAAGATCTGCGCCAGGTGGTTGGCTTCAGCGCTGCGGACGAAATAGAAAAACTCGAGCGGTTGAAGGCGGCAGGATCAATCTCGGACGAGGAATACTCGCGCCTGAGGTCCCGGCTGGTGCAGTAATCGCAATTCATCCACGAATGCGGCTGGCGATCATCAGGCTCCGACCCTGATCAATGGCGTCACTCCGGACGTCACCCCGCGACACTCATGCAGTGCGGGGTGACTCGCGAACGGAACCGGCGACGCGGATGTTTTGGGTGTGATTACACCGCTCATCGCGCTACTCGACGTAACGGGAGGAACTCATGCTCGCCTTCTTTGCTCGTGTTGCCGACTCCACCGCGCCGGCGGCGCGTGCGTCGTTGCCTGTGCGCCGCGCCGCGGCGATCTGTGTTGCGGCGCTGACGCTGGCAGGGTGTGTACAGCCGTGGCAGCAATTTCACGCCGGCCAGGATCAGTCGGCGATCATTGCCCGCATGGGGCCGCCGCGCGAAGTTCATCAACTGCCGGATGGCGGGCGGCGGCTCATGTGGCCCACCCAGCCGATGGGCACGACGACAGTCGCTGCCGATATCGACTCATCCGGCAAGATCGTGAACGTGCGCCAGGTGTTGCAGATCAGCGAATTCAATCGTGCGCAAATAGGGATATGGACACGCGAAGATGTGCTGGTCAATTTCGGCCAGCCTGTGCAAACCGCCTTTTTCCGACTTTCGCAACGCGAAGTCTGGTCGTATCGCTACGTGGAGAACAACATCACGCATCTGCTTTTCAACTTTTCGTTCGACACCAGCGGCGTTTTGCGTGAAACGCAGCGAAGCCCCGATCCTTTGCGCGACCGGGATTTCCGGCGGTTCTGATGGTTTCGATCACGTGGTGGCTCAGCGGCACTTCTCGCAGGGCTCGCAACTGCACGGTGCTCGGCGCACCGCGCATTGCCCGGCAATTGCGCGTTCTCACACCTTGAGCGTGTTCTTGTGAATCGTCCCGTCTTTCATGATGACGAGCAGGTTCTTCGACGGATCGGCAAGGAGCGCGAGGTTCTCGACCGGATTGCCGTCGATCAGCAACAGATCGGCCATCGCGCCGTCTTCGATCACCCCTAGCTTGCCGGGATACGGATTGCGCGGTCCCGACAGCGCAAGCAGCTGGCCGTTGGTTCCCGTCGCCATCTTCAACGTCTCGGCGGGGGTGTACCAGTTCAGCAGGTGCGTCAACATCGTGCCCTGACGCTCGGCGAGCACGGGCGAGAACAGCAGGTCCGAGCCGAATGCCGTTTTGATCCCGTGTTTCTTTGCCAGCGTATAAGCGTTATTGGTGCCCGCGAAAACCGCGAGCATCTTCTCACGGCTGGGCCCGGTGAGCGGAACGGCGTCAGCTTCGCTGACGAATGGTTGAATGCTCAGCCATGTGCCGTTCTTCGCCATCAACGCGGCTGTCGCGTCGTCCATCAGATGAGCATGCTCGATGCACTGCGCACCCGCCGCGATGGCGCGCTGGACTGCCGGCGGCGTGTACGCGTGCACCATCACGTAGGTGCCCAAATCCGCGGCGGTCTCGACGGCCGCGCGTAATTGCGGCTCGGTGAAAGTGAGCATGTCCAACGGACTGCGGGGGGTGGACACGCCGCCACTGCCCACGATTTTTATCTGCGAGGCGCCCTGCAAGAACTGTTCGCGCACACGCTGCCGGACTTCATCGGCATTGTCCGCGATGATGCTGCCGCCCGTTTGCTCGGAGCTGCTGACCTTGCCGCCGGATCTGGGGATATCCGCAAGCGAGCGGAAGTCGCCGTGACCGCCCGTGGAGGTGATCATCGCGCCGGACGGATAAATGCGCGGGCCCGAAATGATTCCCTGGTCGATGGCCTGTTTCAACGCGAACGCGGGGCCGCCCGCATCGCGCACCGTGGTGAAGCCGCGCATCAATGTGCGCTGGGCCTCGGCGCTTGCGGCCAGATGCAGGAAGGCGATGTCGGCGGTCAGCGCGATCTGTAGCGGCAGCGCGGCGAGTATCGCATGCCAGTGCATATCGATGAGGCCGGGCATCAGCACCCGGCCGCCGCCATCGATGGTCTGCGTGCCGTCGGCCACCGTCGGCTTGCCCGGCGTCACGCTGTGAACGCGATTGCCGTCCACGAGCACAGAGAGACCGTCGCGCAATGTGCCGGTTTTTCCGTCGAACAGCCTGATGTTCGTAAAGAGGACAGGGCGCGTGGGGCTGGCGGGTAGAGGCGCAGTTTGCGCACTGGCGAGCTTCGGCAGGACGAGCGTCAGCATGGAGGCGGCCATGCCGGTGACGAAGCCACGCCGCGAAAGATCCGCGCTGATCCGGTTATTCAGGAATTCGATCTCCGACTTCTGGCAGAAGCAGGCGAACGGGTGAGCGGAGTCTTCTTGATTGCCTGGCTTGCGAGAGAACATCAATCTCCTCCAGATAGTTTTTTGGACTTTCCGTGCGGCGGCGAGTAGACAGTATAGGTAGGCGGGATCAAAAGTGAAATGCGATCGCTGACCATTATTCGACTGAAGATCGGATTGCGGTGTTTCCAAATACATACGATCGATACGTCGCAGCCTGATGCTTACAAAAGTGACTGCAAAAACGATTACAGAATCGATGGCAAAAGCGATTACAAAAGCGATTCAATCGGCAGAATAGACAGCATCCACACGCCCAGTCGCCCATACCAGGTCGTATTGGGTTCCGTGTCGTGGCGAATTTCCTTGTCGCCGTTTTGCTCGATCCAATAGAGCTTGCCGTTCTGGTCGAGCCGCACCGAATAGGCGACTTGCGGAACGAGCGCGAGGAAGGTCGCCTCGATCTGGCTGGCGAGTTCAGGGCTGTCGATCACGAGCCCGAGCTCCGTATTCAGATGCGCCGAGCGCGGATCGAAATTAAACGACCCCACGAATACGCGGCGAGAATCCACCGTGAAAGTTTTCGCATGCAGACTGGAGCCCGAACTGCCGAATGGCCCCGGCGACTGTTCTTTCTTCTGATGGCTGAGCGGCGAGCGCCGCAACTCGTACAGGTGCACTCCACCGGTCAGCAGTTCGACACGCCGTTTCGCGTAGCCGGAATGAACCGCGGCGACATCCGTCGCTTCGAGCGCATTCGTCAGCACTAGCACTGTGACGCCGCGCGCGGCGAGCCCTGTCAGGTACTGCGTGCCCGATGCGGCCGGCACGAAATACGGCGACACCAGATCGAGTTCATGCGTGGGCTCGCCCAGCACTTCCCTTAACTGATGCGAAATGAGCGCTTCTGGTGGCGCGTTGTTCAGGCCTTTCGCGGGGTCATCGCTGATCATCTCTGTCTTTGCCCATTCGAACGGCAACGTCTCGTCCAGCATCTTCTGCACGACATGCGGACCGCGCAACGCGTCAATATAGGCTTCGGCTGCCGGGTCCTGTTCGATGGCCTTTGCCTTGCGTTCAAGCGCGTCGAGTTGGCCCGCGTCCGCGTGCGCCAGAATCCGCTCAACGGGATATGCCGACGCACTCGCCCAATACCGGTCGAAGTCTCGTGCCACGTCCGCCGCGGCGGGTCCGACCGCCAGCACGTCGAGGTCCGCGAAGACGATCCCGTCGGTGGCATCGAAGTACTCGTCGCCGATGTTGCGGCCGCCGAGAATGGTCGCCGTGCTGTCCGCGGTCAGCGACTTGTTGTGCATGCGTCGATTGGCGCGCGGGAAGTCCGTCAGGAAGCCGATGAATTTGGGCTTGCGAACCACGAACGGATTGAACAGGCGAACTTCGATGTTCGGATGCGCTTCGAGCGCGGCCAGCGTCGGGTCGAGAGACGAGGGGATGCCGAGGTCGTCCAGCAGCAGGCGCACACGCACGCCGCGATCGGCGGCTTCATGGAGTTCTTCGAGCAGCAGGGTGCCGGTCAGGTCGTTGCGCCAGATGTAGTACTGGATGTCCAGCGTGCGCTGCGCCGAGCGGATCAGATCCATGCGAGCCGCAAACGCCACATGCGCATCGGAGAGCGGATAGATGCCGGTGGAGCCCGCATGCGTTGCAAGCCCGGGGGCGACGGCACGGCCGAGATTCGTGGTAGCAGCTTGCGAGGGCGTCAGCGCGCTCGACGCCGTGCGATTCTCGAGCGATGGCAAGGCACAGCCCGTTAGCATGCCCGCGCAAAGCAGCAACGCTGAAATCCCGCCGATGGATCGACGAATCGAATGGAACGGCTTGTGTTTCAGCGATCGCATACGGTCCATAACTTCCTTCAGGTCATTACCATCCGTCTGGTTTTACAATGAGTACGTCGGGTGAACTGGCAAACATGGCAAGATCGCAGCGATGATGAGCCACGGGCGGCTGTTCAGTCGACTCGTGCCCAATCCGGCGCGTTGCATTGTGTGATCAGAATACTATGACTGGCGGATTGCCGGAATTGGCAACAACGCGTCATTCCCGGTCGCACAAACGGGTTCACCTGATGTCGGTCGAGCGTTTCGCACTATCCGGAGTCGAGCAACGTGAAGATATCCCGCTTGCTGCTTGGCAGTGTTCTGCTTTTCGCGATCGGCGCGGCATTGCAGTTCGTATGGCCGCTTTCGCAGCCGGCGTCTTATCATCACTTCGCCGATGAGCGCTCGCTAGGCATGCTTCCCAATGCTTCGGACGTGCTGTCGAACCTCGTCATTCTGGCTGCGGGTCTCGTCAATTTCTGGTGGGTGATACGGCATGCGCCACGCCCGCCGCTCCAGTTTCCCGCGATGGTGGTCGCAGGCCCCGGCCTGATCCTCACGGCGTTCGGCTCGGCCTATTATCACGCGGCGCCTTCGGATGCGACGCTGGTGTGGGATCGATTGCCGATGACGATCGTGTTCGCCGGAATCCTTGCGATGCTCTGGACCTCGGTGACCAGACAGCGCGTGGGCTGGGTGCAGATGCTGATCCTCGTTGCCGTATCGCTCGGCACCATTGAATACTGGCTCGCGTTCGACAGCCTTTGGCCCTATGCGATATTGCAGTTCGGCGGACTCGCCGTCGTCGTTGGCATGACGGTCGCTCGCAAGGTCGATGCGCCGTTCGCATGGGCCATGGTTATCGTCTTCTATGGGGTTGCGAAGGTCTTCGAAAGTCTCGACTGGCAGATATGGGCATTGACGGGTCATCTGCTCGCGGGGCACGCGTTGAAACATATTGCAAGCGGATTCGCCGGCGCTGCGCTGCTGCTGATCGCGCAAGCGTCGCAACGATCCGGCGCATCCCTATCCCTATAGCTGCGATTCGATCGGCAACAGTCCCAGGAACCAGATGCCGACGCGTTTGAGGGCCGACACGCCGGGCTCGTCGAGTTCCGTTTCCGTTCCGGTGGCCGTGGTGTCGATCCACACAATCCGCGTCTTGCCGTTGGCATCGGGCCGCTCTTCAAGCCGCCAGGCAATCTGGTCGAGCCTCGGTTCAAGTCCATTGACCACCTGCGCGGCGAGCGCAGGGCTTTCGCAATACACGCCGATTTCCGTATTCAGGCTGATCGAGCGCGGGTCGAGATTCATCGAACCGATGAAGATGCTGGACTGGTCGAACACATAGGTCTTCGCATGCAACGAGGCCTTCGACGAACCGAGCAGCGACTTCTTTTTCCCGCGCGACTCCTCGGACGCGACGGGTTTCAGCTCGTAGAGATGCACGCCCGCATCGAGCAGAGCTTTGCGGTAGCGCTGATACCCGGCATGCACGGCCGACACGTCCGTGGCCGCCAGCGAGTTGGTGAGGATGGTGACGCGAACGCCGCGTCCGGTTTCCTTGCGCAGCCATGCGACGCCTGCTTTCCCGGGCACGAAGTAGGGTGAAACGATGAGCATCTCCTTTTGCGGCTGGATGCTCAATGTCATGAGCTGCGGTAGCAGATGTCCGGTTGGATCGTCCGGAGAGCGCGTGATTTTTGCGGGATCGTCGTAAAGCAGGGTCGCTTTCCCCCAGGAGACATCGATGTCGCGCAGCTTCAGCGTTTCGTCATAGCGCTGCCTCGCCTGCGTGACGTAGGGCGTGTCGCGTTGCGACTCGATGAATGCGGCCAGCTGCGCGCGATGGCCGGCGAGCGCGTCGGGGTCCGCCGGATGACCCATCAGGTTCTCGATCGGGTAGGCCGCGTCCGAATTCCAGAATTCGTCGAACGCGGTAGAGATTTTGCGGACCACGGCGCCATACGTCAGCACGTCGAGATCGCCGAATGACACGTCGTTCGACGCGTTGAAGTACTCGTCCCCGATGTTGCGCCCGCCGACGATTGCGGCTTCGTTATCGGCGATGATCGACTTGTTGTGCATACGCCGGTTCACCCGCCTGAACTCCAACGCGGTGCCCAGCGTTTTGAAGCGGCGGCTCGCGACCGGATTGAACAGCCGTATCTGAATGTTCGGATGGGAGGCGATGGCGAGCAGCACCTGGTCGTCCGCGCCGGTGCCGAGGTCGTCCAGCAGCACGCGCACTCTGACGCCGCGATCCGCCGCGCGCAGTACCGCATTCGCCAGATGCCGGCCGGTCAGATCGTCATGCCAGATGTAGTACTGCAGATCGAGCGTGCGATCCGCGGCCTCGGCGAGCACGATGCGGCTGAGCAACGCGTCGACGCCGTCGGGCAGCAGATGAAAGGCCGTTTCGTTCGGGTGCAGCCGCTCCTGCGGCGTAAAGGCTGCGCCGAGGCGCGTGCTGTCCGACGGTTCGATCGCGTGCGTTTCGATGCGGCCCGTCTGCGGCGGCAAACCCACGCAAGCCGACAACAGCGCCAGCAGCAGGACCGCGAAGACCACGCGCAACTTTGCCATAGCAGAACTCCAGACCCTTATGCCGCCAACTTCACGCGGCGAAATCAGCCGCCATGTCGGCATCGGTGCGCGCTTCGAGTTGACCGTTGCGGCACGCGTGGCGGAACTTCTCGTAGTCCTGTTCCACCTGGTCGGCGTAAGCGCGTGAATAGCTGACGAGCGCTTCCGCCATCTGGTCGCCACTACCCAGATAGCCGGCCACTTCCGTGGCCTGTCCACCCGCTTTCGCGTGCGCTCGCGCGAGCACCCATCCGCATAGGCCTGCGTACTCGCGGAACGTATCTTTCTCAAACAGTTCGAGCGTGGCCGAGATCTTCATGTCGCGCAGTTGGCGCCCGTAAATGGTTCGCCCGAACGGGCCCGAGGTCCAGCCCAGGAACGGATCGCTCGCGCCCTGCATGAGCCGCTGGCCGTGGACCACGCGGTGGCCGTGATGCTTCGGCGCCGGCGCGTCGAAATATCGCGAGATGACCGAGGTCGACGCTTCCTTGAACTGGATGAAGAGCGGCTTCTCGTGGGGATCGACCATCAACAGAATCAGACATCGCGTGCCGACGCTGCCGACGCCGACCACCTTGAACGCGACATCCTGCATCTCGAAGTGCGCGAGCAGATTGCCCCGCACCTCGCCGAGGGACTTCAGATAGTGCTTGTAGATCGGCCCCATCAGCTTGCGCCAGTCGCCGAGGCCGAGCCAGTCGTCGTCGTGCGTGAAAAGCGTGGTCTTGCCGTGCACGTGGAAGATGCCCGGCGGCGTGTCGCGAATCTGCCATGTGCCTTCGCGACGGCTGGCGAGCTTGGGGAGCATCGTGTCGTGCGTGCGGCGCGAGGCTCTTTCGACCACGTTGCGAATGCGCTGCCGCGAGTCGTCCGTGGTCACGATCCGTTCGAGTCGGTCGAACGTGATGAGTTCGTACCAGAGTTCGAGCGGGCTCATCGCCGAATACCTCTCGGTCCAGTACTGATAGCTGTGCACCGCGAGCGCAACCACCTCGTCGGCAAGTTTGTCGCCGTGGCCGAGGTGCCTGATCGCAATGTAAAGGCTGGCGGTCAGGCGTTTGAGATCCCACTCCCACGGGCCGACCGCCGTTTCGTCGAAGTCGTTGATGTCGAAAGCGAGCGCCCGTTCCGGCGTCGCGAAGCCGCCGAAATTCATCAGGTGGCAATCGCCGCAGATCTGGAAATGAAACCCGCTATTGGCGGTCGTCGAGAGATCATGCGCCTGGATGATCGCGCTGCCCCGATAGAACGTGAACGGTGACGCAAGCATGCGTCCGTAGCGCAATGGAACGAGGGCTTCGACGCGTCCCAGGCTGTTCTCGCGCAACAGATCGACCGGGTCGCGATCGGTGTTGCCGATGTTGGCATGCGCGCTGCGCGGCGTCTCCTTGCGCGCCGAGCGGCCCAGTTCGCGGCGCTCCGTGAGCAAATCGGACGGCGTCATCATTTGCTCCCGGCTAATGCGGCGAGGCAACCTGCCCGAAAGCCGCGCGACAAAGCGCGGATCAGAGCGGCATTAGCTTTGGGCGTGGGTGGTCGGAACGTTTGGGCAATGGCCGGCGCGCCGCCGTGGGACGACGCGCAGAGGCCCGGCATTGCGCGGCCTGGAAGGGAGTGGGTGAACACGCTTGCGGCAGTCCAGCGGGCCAATGCGGCGATCGTTCTCATCTGTTATTCCCCTTGCATTGACGCTTGCATGCCGCAGCGCCCATGCGCCGCGATCTGATAAAGGCGTTCTACGAGTAAGACGGGAAAGCGACTGATAAAGACTGCGTGCCGGACGAGTCCGTTTGCCTGTTCAAACTCTAGCTTGTCTCCCTGATTATTTCCATAGGACCCGCTCCGGGGCTCCGTGGGCCTCAGAGCTGCATCCAGAGCCGTCAGGCAATGTCGTCGACGGCATCGTCCCGTCCCGCGGACGCGCGTCCCTGAACGCTCGACAGATGCTCGCGCATGGCACGGGCCGCCGCTTCACCATCACGGTCCTTCATGGCGCTGACGATGGCCTGGTGCTGCTGGGCGAAAAACTGGCGCGTCGTCTGGGCTGCCGTCTTCTCGCGCAGCGTCGGTTTGACCCGCATGCCGTTGATCACTTCCATCAACGCGATGAGCGCTGGATTGCGCGTGGCCTGGCCGATTAGCAAGTGGAACCGGTGATCCCATTGCTGCCACTCGTCGTCATTCTTCGCCGCGGCGTTCTTGCGCGCGCATTTTTCCAGCTCCAGCAGATCATCGCGGCTCGCTTTCGTCGCGGCAAGCTCGGCGAGCGCAGGCTCGAAAAGCAGCCGCATTTCCGCAATGTCCGCCGGACTGGCTCCAGCGCGAAGACCGCGCAGCGTGGGCGCAAACTTCAGCGGCCGCGCGCCGAGGTAAGTGCCGCGTCCGACACCACGCCACACCTGCCCGGCCGCCTCCAGCGACGCGAGCGCGGCGCGCAGCTCGCGCCGGCTGACGCCAAGCTCTTCGGCGAGCTTTCGTTCCGGCGGCAGCGCGTCGCCGTCCCGAAGCTGATGATCGGCAATGTATTGCCGCATGCCGTCCAGTACTGAGTTTTCCATGTCTCGGCTGAACCAATGTGAATTGGTATCAAAGATAGCAGAATCTGGCGGTTTCTCGCCACGTCGTTTGACGACGCTTTTTGATCTTGTACTATCTTGAATATATCGGGTTAACACCGGATGAAGTTCACCGCTGTTAGCCGTACCCTGACACCTTATTTTTGTTGAACCTTTGTTTATTGGTTCGCCAGATCATCGTAATTCGTCGCACTGAGGAGTCGAGCATGTCGTTTACAACCCGTCCGGAACTGATTGGCACATTCGGCATGGTGGCCTCGACGCATTGGCTGGCCAGCGCGTCGGCAATGGCCGTGCTCGAAAAGGGCGGCAATGCGTTCGATGCCGCGGCCGCAGCCGGGTTTGTTCTGCAGATCGTCGAGCCGCATCTGAACGGTCCGGGCGGCGAACTGCCGGTCGTGTTCTACAGTGCGCGCGAGGACCGGGTGCGCGTGCTGTGCGGCCAGGGCGTGACGCCGGCGGCGATGACGATCGAGCGGATGCGCGGGATGGGACTCGAAGTCGTTCCGGGGACGGGCTTGCTGCCGGCCGTGGTGCCCGGTGCCTTCGGCGCGTGGATGGCGATGCTGCGCGACTACGGCCAACTGCCGCTAGAGGACGTGTTGAGCTATGCGATCGGCTATGCGGAGAACGGCTATCCGGTGCTGCCGCGCATGACGTCGTCGATCCTCGCAATCAAGGATTTCTTCCAGACTGAATGGCCCACCTCGGCCGAGCAATGGCTGCGCGACGGCGATGCGCCGATGCCGAACCGGCTGTTTGCTAATCCGGCGATCGCGCAGACTTACCGGCGCATCCTGCAGGAAGCGAAATCGCGCGGCGACCGTGCCGAGCAGTGCGAACGCGCACGCGAAGTTTTCTATCGCGGCTTCGTGGCCGATGCCATCGACCAGTATTTCCGCTCGACCCCGGTGCTCGACACTTCCGGCCAGCGCAACCGCGGCCTGCTCGATGCGGACGATCTCGCGCGCTGGCAGCCCACTTACGAAGACCCGGTCTCATACGACTACGAAGGCTTCCGTGTTCACAAGACAGGTCCGTGGGGCCAGGGGCCCATGTTCCTGCAGCAGCTCGCATTGCTGAAGGGCTTCAACCTGGCTGCGATGGATCCGCTGGGGCCCGACTTCGTGCATACGGTGATCGAATGCTCGAAGCTCGCGTTTGCCGATCGGGAAGTGTTCTACGGCGACCCCCTGTTCGCGCAGGTGCCAATGGACACGCTGCTGAGCGACGCGTACAACGACCAACGCCGCAAGCTGATCGACCCCGCTCGCGCGTCGTTCGAATTCCGTCCCGGCATGCTCGGCGACAGCGAACGGCGCGCCGCGCTAATCATCGCCAATGCCGGCAAGGAGCAGTCCGGCGGCTCGGGCCAGGGCGAGCCGACTTTTGCCCCGCTGCCTGAACTGCGCGGCGACACGGTTCATCTGGACATCGTCGATCGCTGGGGCAACATGGTCTCGGCAACGCCGTCGGGCGGCTGGCTGCAGGCGTCGCCCGCCGTGCCCGGTCTTGGCTTCAACGTGACCACGCGGGCGCAGATGTTCTGGATGGAAGAGGGCTTGCCGTCGTCGCTGGGACCGGGACGCCGCCCGCGCACCACGCTGTCGCCGACGCTGGTCACGCGCGCGGGCAAGCCCTACGCGGCCTTCGGCACACCAGGCGGCGACCAGCAGGATCAGTGGTCGCTCCAGCTGTTCCTGCGGCACGTGCATGGTGGCATGAATTTCCAGGCGGCCGCGGACGCACCGTCGTTCCAGACCGCGCATTTTCCTGGCTCGTTTTACCCGCGTTCGATGCAACTGGGCAAGATGTCCGCCGAGTCGCGCTTTCCGGAGCACACGCTTGCCGGGTTGCGCGCGCGTGGACATGACCTGAACGTGGCCGAACCCTGGGCGTTGGGCCGCGTCTGCGCGGTTGGGATCAGAAACGGGCTGATGCGTGGCGCGGCAACGCCGCGGCAGATGCAGGCCTACGCGGTCGGGCGATAAGTTTCGCGGCCCGCCAATCGCCTATTTGTCCTTGGGGAGAAACGCCGTGTCTGCTGTCGCCGCCCGTCTTGAAAGACTGCCGATCTCGGGCTTTCATCGCAAGCTCCTGCTCATCGGCGGGCTGGGGTATATGTTCGATGGACTCGATTCGTCATCGCTTGCATTTCTGCTGCCGCTCGTGAGCAAGCTGTGGCACCTGACGAGTGCCGAGAGCGGCCTCGTCGCGAGCAGCACCTATATTGGCTACTTCTTCGGCGCGTTCCTGTCGGGCGTGCTCGCCGATGTGATCGGCCGCCGCCGCATCATGATGTCGGCGCTGGCGATTTATTGCGCCGCGTCGCTCGCGAGCGCCGCCGCCACCGACTGGCACACGTTCTTCGCGTTGCGCATCGTCGCGGGTTTTGGCTCCGGCGCGGAGACGGTGGTGATCGCGCCGTTTCTGGCCGAGTTCGTGCCCCGGCGCTACCGGGGCATCTTTTGCGGCGCGCTGGTCGGGTTCATGTCTTTCGGCTATCTGGGCTCGTCGATTCTCGGCTTCACCGTTGTGCGCAACTTTGACGATGGCTGGCGATATCTCGCCGTGGCGACTTCATTGCCGGTCGTGATGCTGCTGTGGTGGCGCAGGACGCTGCCCGAGTCGCCCCGCTGGCTGGAAAGCCAAGGGCGACGCGGCGAAGCGAACCGGATCGTAAGCGATATCGAAGCGTGGTTTGCAAGCCGCGGCATTGCGCTGGCGCCCGTCGCTTCCCTCGTTGCGATTCCCGCGTCCGCACCGGCACCCGCGAACGGCGGCGCGTTGCGCAACGTGCTGACGCTGTGGTCGCCACGGCTTGCGCGCACGACGGCGGTCAGTTGGCTGATGTGGTTTTCGGTCGCGTTCGCGTACTACTCGTTCTTTTCGTGGATCCCGAGCCTGCTGCTCAAGGAAGGGCTCACGATGACGAAAAGCTTCGGCTATTCGATCGCAATCTACGGTGCGCAGATTCCGGGCTATTTCTCGGCGGCTTGGCTCAATGAACGGATCGGCCGCAAGGGAGTGGTGGCGTCGTACATGCTGCTTGGCGGCGTGGCGGCGATTACGCTGGCGTTCTCGCACACGGGCATACAGATCATGGCCGCCGGCATCGCGTTGTCGTTCTTCATGAACGGCGCGTTCGCCGGGGTCTATGCGTACACGCCGGAAGTCTTTCCGACCACGGTGCGCGCGACCGGTACCGGTTCGTCGTCATCGTTCGGCCGGATCGGCTCGGTGAGCGCGCCGATTCTGGTCGGCCTCGTCTATCCGGCGCTGGGTTTCCTCGGCGTGTTCACGATGACCACGACGGTCCTGCTGATCGGGGCCTGCGTGGTGTTCTTCCTGGGCATCGAGACGCGCAACCGCTCGCTCGAAGACATCGAAGTGGATAGCGCCGAAGCGGCGCTGGACGTCCGCGCCCCGCTCAGCTCCACCGAAATGCGCGGCTGAGCGTTCGTCATTTCTCAAATCGGCACACGGACTATGCAAGACGACCTTATCGAGCAGAACGCGCTGGAACTCTCGGACCTCGAACGTCTCGCCAACGCCCAGCGCGTGAAGGATCAACCCGCAGAAATTTTCCGCGCAGTGCACGCGGTGGCGGCAAGCGCGATCGGGGCGAGGCTGTTCACGATCATGTCCTACGATGCGCGGCAGCAGGAGGTCGAACGCGTCTATACCAACATGCCCGCCGTCTATCCGCTTGGCGGGCGCAAGCAGAAGCGCGGCACCACGTGGTCGAAGCAGATCTTGCAGGACCTCAGGCCGTTCCGTGCGGAAACCGCGCAAGGTATCCGCGACGCGTTCGACGATCACGCGGTGATGACCGGCATGGGGCTCGGATCGATCCTGAACATCCCGATCGCGTACGACGGGGTCTGTGTTGGCACGATGAACATGACCCACGTAGAAAGCTGGTATACCCGCAGGCATGAGGAAATCGGCGTGCTGATCGGCAGCTTTCTCGCCCCCGCTTTGCTCAATCTGCAACTGACTCGCGCCGACGGTCTCACGTCTTACTGACATCAACGACAACTATGGCTTCCACCACACCGTCAACCTTGACCACGACTTCCGAAGCCCAGGGTCGCTGGCTGCTCGTCTTCATTCTCGGCTACCTTGCGCTGATCGCCGACGGCGCGGATGTGATGATGTACGGCCTGACGCTCACACGAATCAAAAACGAATTCGGACTGACCAACGTCGAATCGGGCGCACTGGGAAGCTTGACATTGATCGGCATGGCGATCGGCGGAATCGCGGGCGGCTGGGCGAGCGATCGATTGGGGCGGGTGCGGGTCATTGCGTGGGCGTTGGCGCTCTTTTCGCTGGGCGCCGGCTTGCTGGGGCTCACGCATAACTTCGTGGAATTCGCGGTCGTGCGATTCATCAGTTCTCTCGGCATCGGCTGCATGGTGCTGGTGACCACGCTCGTCGCCGAATATGTGCCGACGCAGCGGCGCTCGCTGATTCTCGGTATGTTGCAGACGGGCATTTCGTCGGGCTACATCGTCGTCATCGCGTTGAGCAACTGGATCTTGCCGCATTACGGCTGGCGCACGCTGTACTACGTATCGGCGCTGCCTGTGCTGCTGGCGCTGGCAATCAAGTTCGTGGTGCCCGAACCGGCAAACTGGCAGGCGATCCACGCGGCCGCCCGCAATGGCGAACGTCGGCTCGTCGACAATCGCTACTATCTGATCTTCAGCAACCGGCAGTCGCGAACCATGTTCATTCTGTGGACCTTGGCCTCGGTGTTCGCGCTGTCCGGGTTTTATGGACTGAACAACTGGTTGCCGACTTACCTGGAAAAGGAACTGCACGTCAAATTCAACGCGATGGCGGGCTACATGATCGGCACGTTCGTGGTCGCCTTTGTCGGCAAGATCGTCGCCGGATGGCTGGGTGACCGCTGGAGCCGGCGCGGTGTGTATGTGCTCGGTTGCGTGGGCGCGGCGCTTTTTCTGCCCGTCATCATCTTCTTGCATACGCGCGAGAACATCCTGTATCTCATGCTGCTGTTCGGCTTTTTGTACGGCGTGCCGCTCGGTACGATCGGCACGTTCATGTCCGAGAGCTTCGCGACTTCCGTTCGCGGCACGGCGGTGGGCGGCTCCTACAACCTCGGCCGCTTCTGTTCGGGCGCGGCGCCGATCGTCATCGGTTATCTGGCTACCCAGTTTTCGATTGGCGCTGGTTTTCTTGTGGTGGGCGGGGTGTTCTTTTTGAGTGGTGTCACCGCGCTGTTCGTGCCCGACCGGTTGTACGACACACAGAAGTAAGCCGCTTTGCAGCACCACGGTTGCATGGAGGTGGTGCTTGCGTTTCATATGGCTCGCGCCATTTTTGAGGAAGACGGGCTAGTCAACAAAGCTTCGCGCAGAAGGATGTTCGCGATGATCGAGCTTTTTCGAATCTTGCGACCTCGTTATCAATAAGGTACCCGAACGAAATTGGGCGACGCTATCGGATAGCGCTCAACAAATCTTCTTGTTCGGTTCGACGCATTGAAGCGGTGGACATGATCGCTCCTATGCGCGCCGTGCAGCATGGACGAACTTCATTCACCGTCCATGAAACGGCCTGTCGCAAATGGCGGTTGTAGAATGGAAATTCGTACGATCTGCGCGAAGCCCGCGCCAAATCGGATTTCCGCAAGTGAACAAGCCCGCCCATCCCACCCTCGAAGCACTTCTTGCCGACGTGCGCAATTGCCGCGCATGCGAACGCGATCTGCCGCTGGGTCCGCGGCCCATCGTGCATGCTGCGGACGAAGCCCGTATCCTCATCGTGGGTCAAGCGCCCGGTGCGCGGGTGCACGCGTCGGGCATCGCATGGAGCGACCCCAGCGGCGAGCGTCTGCGATCCTGGCTCGGCGTCGACGTCACGTCGTTTTATGACGAGACGCAGTTCGCCATCATCCCAATGGGGTTCTGCTATCCCGGACGAGGCACTAGCGGCGATAAGCCGCCGCGCCGCGAATGTGCGCAACTGTGGCTCGATAGCCTGCTGGAGAAGTTGCATAACGTAGAGTTGACGCTATTGATTGGCCAATACGCGCAGCGTCATTTCCTCGGCGAGCGCCGCAAGCCGTCGCTGACGGAAACGGTGAGGGCATGGGGCGAATACGCGCCGGCCTTCATTCCGTTGCCGCACCCGTCGCCGCGCAATCAGGCATGGTTCAAGCATCACCCGTGGTTCGAAAGCGAAGTACTGCCGATGCTGCGGGCAAGGGTGCAAGCAGTCTCTCCCGGGACGGGGGTGAACAGATAAGCCGGATCGGCACATCCTGTAGAGCGGAGGAACGGATGCCGCGTGCGAACAGCAAGAGCGCGAAGATCGTGATCCAGCGAGCCTACGAAGAGCCGGGCCCGGACGACGGTTATCGCGTGCTGGTCGATCGCGTATGGCCGCGCGGTCGCAGTAAGGAGACGCTTAAACTGGACCAGTGGGCGCGTGAGCTTGCGCCGAGCGCGCAGCTGCGCGAATGGTTCGGGCACGATCCGCAGCGATGGACGGCGTTTCAGCAGCGCTATCGCGATGAACTGGATAGCGATGAGATGCGAACGCGCATGCAGCAACTCATGAGCGATGCGGCCGGTCACCGGATCACACTTGTCTACGGCGCCAAAGATGAGGAACACAACCAGGCGATCGTGTTGCGCGACGTTCTATTGCATTTGCACAAAGGCTGAGTCCGCGTGCGGCTGGCGAGAATGCATGTATGCCGGGTTTACGCGGCGTGTTGCCGGCGCGAGCCTCTTGCGGGCCATTTTGTGTTCCGCAACGCAGGAAGCGATGTGGGATTTGTCGATTGCCCGGCGGCGCTCTTCGTGGCCGTCTGGCGCCTGGCGGTAGTTTCAACCCATTGCCGGTTGGCACGGGCTCCTTGAGGCAGCGACGCGCTCGCCAATTCCTGATGCCGTGAGCATGAGCCCGGGAGGACTGAATAGCGTCCTATAGCGAGACGGATTGGTCAATAGAGAGGTGTGCTCTGTTGATCAATGGCAACGGCCGTCCGATACTGGAAGTATCGTCGCTCCGCTTACCGGGTGACGACGACGCCGGCTACCGGAGCGAATCCATTCGCGGCGGGTATTTCCCGGTTCACGCGTGGAACCGGCCGAAAAAAATGACAGGCCGCGCCGTCATATCCGGGCGGATAGCTCGCCGCACTGACCGGTCGCGCGGAAAGCCGAATTGGCAACGAAGGGCGTGAGGTGGATATTCAGCCGGGTGCGCGCCAGCGGGAACGGTGCGTTTTTCGGTTGGAGTGCAGGGGAGTCCGGCTTGTAGCCAGGATGGCCGGCGAGATCCCGGAAATGACGGTCGAACCATGAGCGACACAGAAGGGGGCCTGATATGGCGAACGCTGATCTGGCAGTACTCTGGGGCGTCGGGATTCTCGCACTGGCCTGCCTGGTCGTGTGCGGGGTCTATGTGTTCTGGAGCAGCGCAACGTACCGCGGCCGGAAACAGCGGTTCGGCAAGCAAGTGAGCGGCATTCGGGCGATCAGCAAAAGCAAGGCACCGCTTTCGCAGACGGAGGCAACCATGGGCACACAGCTAAGCCATCGCTGCAGAACCTCACTCTATCGGGCCGTATTCGACAACACCCACCACGAAAGCATCGTGTTTCTGCTCGCTGGCAGCCGCGACGACGCGCGGGAGCGCGTGGTCGGCGCGCTCGCTGCGATCCACGGCATCGCGGTGCAAAGTGTGCGTTTGAGCAACCTCGCGTCGTTTCAGGAAATGATCGACATTGGCATCAGCGAGGATCGGGATTTGCGCGTATTCGAACTGGCCTGGAAGGGGCCGAGTGTCAGCGCATGGGTGGGACATCCGCTGTTCCTGACCGACGACTGCACGTTGCTAGGCAAATGGGCCGAGTTATACGCGGATCTTGCGCGGGAACTGGCGCTCAGTATGATCGACCGGGCGCGAGGCTGACGCCCGGCAGGGTGTAGGAGTAAATCGTCGTATCCCGGCTGTCCCGGCAGCATGACGCGCCCGGCGACGGGCAGTTGCCGTTTGCTGAACCGACTGTTTGGTAGCAGTCCACGAAGCAGACAATGTCTGCGGGATCGTGGATGCATCGTATTGCCGTTCGCGTCGCTCGACGAGAGCGATCTGGCGCGGATGCCGCTGTCGACGCAACGCTTCGCGCTTCCTTTGACGCTGTGCGCACACCTTGTGCTGCGTGACAGCGCCGGTTTCCACGGTTTCCTACGGCATGTTGACCACGGGATTTCCCGGATGCGCGGCGTTGCCGAAACAGGCGATCCCGCGCCACAGCGTCAACGCCAGCCAAACCCCCAGGCACCCCGAAGACACCCTCTATCCCAACGACAGCACACTCCCGGCTTGACACGAATATACTCCACGAAGTATATAAGAGATATGGAATCGACATTTGCCATCATCGCCGAACCGAGCCGCCGCGCAATCCTGAGTCTGCTCGCCTCTTCGGAGCAGTCCGTGGGTGAAATCGAGGAGAAGCTGAACCTCTCGCAGCCGTCGGTTTCGAAGCACCTGCGGGTGCTTCGCGAGGCTGGCTTCGTGGAAGCGCGCGTTGACGCACAGCGGCGTCTGTACCGGATCAAACCGGAGCCGCTGATGGAGATCGACGCATGGCTCGAACCGTTTCGCCGCTACTGGTCGGTTCACGTCGATGCTCTCGAACGCCACCTCGATCAGCTGGATCCAGCATCACACCGCAAGGGGAAGAAAGCATGAGCAACCGAGACGAATACATGCCGGGCCCCGCCGCCGGCGCTGAAGTCAGAAAAGACGGCGAAAAATGGACACTCGTTCTAGTTCGCGAGTTGCGCCATTCGCCGCAGAAAGTCTGGAATGCGTTGACCGATCCGGCCAGTCTGCGGGAGTGGGCCCCGTTCGACGCCGACCGGAGTCTCGCCTCTGTGGGACCCGTGAAGCTTTCAACGGTCGGCACGCCGACGCCGCAAGTCTCCGAGACACAGGTGACGCGCGCCGACGCGCCCACGCTGCTCGAATACCGCTGGGGCGACAACGACATGCGATGGGAACTCGAACCGCTCGGCAACGGCACGCGGCTCACGCTGTGGCACAGCATCGATCGCGGCTTCATCGCGATGGGCGCAGCCGGCTGGCACATCTGCCTCGATGTGCTCGATCGGCTCGTTGGCGATGAGCCGATCGGACGTATCGTCGCCGGCGAGGCGATGAAATTCGGCTGGCCTCGCTTGAACGAGGAGTATGCGAAGCGCTTTGGTATCTGAACCTGCAACTCATGGGACGAGAGGCCCGGCTCACTGAACACGGAGAAAGACTTGCTCCGCAATCGGCGCGATGCTTGAAGTCCAGGAGAACAACATGAAAAAGTCGGATTCGCCCGAGGGCCAGCCGGCATCTGAGTTGATCGACAAAAGAATCGCCGATCTCGCGGATTGGCGCGGCGAGACCTTGAGCCGGATGCGCAAGCTCATCAAGGAAGCGGACCCGGATGTCGTGGAGGAATGGAAATGGATGGGCACGCCCACGTGGTCGCATGATGGGATCGTCTGCACCGGTGAGTCGTACAAGTCGGTCGTGAAGCTGACCTTCGCCAAAGGGGCTTCGTTGCAGGACCCGCGCAAGCTGTTCAACTCGAGTCTCGACGGCAACGTCAGGCGCGCGATCGACATCCATGAAGGGGAGCAGGTCGACGCGAGCGCGTTCAAGGCGCTCATCCTCGCCGCGATTGCTGTGAATACGGCCAACGGAAAAGCAAAGGCAAAGCCGAAGCCGAAGCCGAAGCAGGTCAAGTAGGCGGCGGCACGTGAACGCCTCATGCTGCTCGAAGCGCCATCGCCAATGGCCGCGCTTCGAGCAACGACATGCTCGCCTACTCCGACGCGCTCAGTCAGAAATCTCAGGTTCGACCAGCTTCGCCAGCTGCATCAGCGACTCCTGCCAGCCGAGGTAGCACATCTCCACGGGAATGACCTCGGGCACACCCTCCTGCACGATCGTGACCTCGGTTCCGCAGGACACTTGCCGCAATGAAATGGTGACGTGCATCTGGCCTGGCAGGTTCGGGTCGTCGAACCGGTCCGAGTAGCGGATCTTTTCGAACGGCACCAGTTCCACATATTCGCCACCGAACGAGTGGCCGTTGCCGGTGCTGAAGTTGCGAAAGGACATCTTGTGGGTGCCCCCGACGCGGGCATCCATGTGATGGACCTGACAGGTGAAGCCATAGGGAGGAAGCCACTTCGCGATTGCATCGGGTTCGAGGAAGGCACGGTAGATGCGCTCGGGGGTCGTGCGCAAGACGCGATGGAGATGGATGGTTCCGGTAGCCATGGTGTGCTCGCTTTTCACTAAAGAAGTTGTAGATACTTCCACGACGAATCGACGACTGCGGTATCGACATCGTCACGACCAGGGAAAACCCATGGTACTGCTCGCGTTCCTGCCGCGCGATGAACGCCGGTCGCTTGTGCATCGCTCACCTACGCAGTGAGCTGCGCTAGCGATCTTCGACAATCTCATACCACGGGCTCACTCCTTTCCGGCGGAAGTGGTAGCGTTGACATGTCACAGGAACGCTGCCGGTGACGCTGCCTGGCAGCGGCCCGAGCCGCATGAAGGAGACGCCACCATGAACGGCTATCAGGTCACCTTCTTTACCCAACAGGATCGCCGACATCGCGGCAAGCCGCTGGCCGACTGGCTCGTCCATCTCGCGGGTGAACTGGGTCTGCGGGGCGCCACCGTGATACCGGCTTCCGAAGGCATGGGCCATCATCATCGCATTCATTCCGCGCACTTTTTCGAACTGGCGGACCAGCCCCTGTCCATCGTGATGGCGGTGACGAGCGAAGAAGCCGACCGGTTATTCGAGCGGCTTCGCGCGGATGGCGTCCATCTGTTCTACGTCAAGACGGCGGTCGAGTTCGGCGTCGTGGGAAATGACGACGGGGACACTAAAAAATCGTAGCGTGCGATCTTGCCGTTGCCGCGAACAGCTATCGCGGAGATCGACGGTCATCTCCCCGGCTGTTCCCGCTGAAGACACGACGGCCATCGCATGCCGTTCGCGCCGCACGCCGTTCGGCATGCAACCGGCTGCGCGTCGCAGTCAGCGATATGTCGGTATGCGTGATCTGCATGAAATGATTTTTTTAATGCATTTGTATGGTTGGGCAGATTAGGCTCGAATGTCGGGCCCGCGCGCGGGATGAGGCTCCATGAGCTAACGGTCTCGGTACTGCCGAGCCGTCCGAGCTTGCCCGTTCGATCACGCCGCACATTTTTTCTAAAAGAGTGACAAAGGAGAAACATGAAAGCCATGCTTGCAACCCTGACGGTTGCGCTGCTCGCCGTATCGTCCGGCAACGCGATCGCTAAGGATTGGCCGACCGTGCGGTTCGGTGTCGACGCGAGCTATCCGCCGTTCGAATCGAAGGCCGCCGACGGCAAGCTCGTCGGCTTCGACATCGATCTGGGCAACGAGATTTGCCGGCGCCTGGATGCGAAATGCGTGTGGGTCGAGAACTCCTTCGATGGGATGATTCCCGCCCTGAAGGGACGCAAGTTCGACGGCGTGCTCTCGACGATGTCGATGACGCCGGCGCGCCAGGCGCAGATCGCGTTCTCGGCGAAGGTGTTTCGCATTCCGACGCGCCTCGTCGCGAAGAAGGGTTCGACGATCGTGCCGACGCCGGAAGCGCTGAAGGGCAAGCGAATCGGCGTCGAGCAGGGCTCGATCCAGGAAACCTACGCGAAGACGTATTGGGAGCCGGCCGGCGCGACGATCGTGTCTTATCAGGACCAGGATCAGGTGTACACGGACCTGATCGGTGGGCGCATCGACGCATCGCTGCAGAATGCCGTGCAGGCCGACGTCGGCTTCCTGCGCACGCCGCGAGGCAAGGACTTCGGATTCGCCGGCAATCCGCTTTACGATGCGAAGACCTTGGGCAGCGGTACTGCGATCGGGTTGCGCAAAGAGGATACCGATCTGAAGACGAAGATCGACAAGGCCATCGCCGACACGCGCGCGGACGGCACGTACGACAGGATTGCGAAGAAGTACTTCGACTTCGACGTCTACGGCCAGTGAAATATGGCCCGGCGCACGGCATCGAGCGGTAGGCCGGGCTATTGTCGTTGACCGGATAGTAGTTGATCCTCGAAATCCGCGAGGAGGCCGTGAGCGGTCCATAACGAAAACAACCGAGAGACGATGCGATCACCCGAGGCAGACCTGCCCAGTTCTTTGGAAGCCAGCGTATGGCGCCTTGGTTTGAGTACACCTTGGTGGCTCATGATTCCTCTCGCGTTGCTGGCGACCGAGCTATTGCCATTGCCGTTCGACTACGTCGCCGACTTTTTCCTTCCACATCAGCTGTTCGGTGGCCCGAATATCAGGTCGCACGGCATCGTCTATGCACTGATCGTGACTTGCCTGATCGCGTCGCTCGTCGAGACGGCGGTCAATCAATGGGGATGCATCACGTTGCTGCGAAAAAAACTGGGTGCCGGCCCTGGAGTGGCGGTCATCGTGTCAGCGGCCCTGTTTGCGGCGATGCATTTCTATAGCTGGAAATATGTAATCACCACGTTTCCCGTTGGGCTCGTACTGGGTTACGTCTTCGTTGTCGAACAGATGCGGCGAGGGCGAGCCTTCGCGATCGTCGCTGCGATCCATGCGTTACGAAATGCCATTTCCATCGCACTGATTTTTGGCTTGCAGTGAAACCATATTGTGATGTCGGCGCGGCGGCGCGGCGGCGCGCATGCCGTCGGCGTCATTCAAGCAGTATTCTCCACACGAGTTAACGGATCATAAATATCACAGTATTTATGATCCAAATAATGGCAAAATACCACTCGTCAAGTTTCTGGAGACTCCTACATGGCGGATACCTTCGAACTGGTCGCGCTTGCGCTGCCGGCGGATGTCGCGCCCGAGACGCTGCCGGCAGCGGTAAAGCGACTTGTGGCCGATTGCTGGCCCGGCATGAGCCGCGGCCAACTCGTTGCGCGCGCCCGGCGCCACGCGTTAAAGCCCTCTCTTCGTGCACACGGCCCGAGCGCTCCCGGTGAAACCGGGCACTTCAGCCTGACGCTGACCGCCGCGGGCGGGGTGGTGCGGCTCATTGCACATCTGCGCCGTGTCGCGAAGCGCCGTGCCTCCGCTCGCGCTGCGGTATCCGCGAAAACGTCGAAGCTGTCGCGGCCACCTTTGCGCGATCCGCGCCAGGCGTCGCTGTTCTGAGAGCTTGGAGGAATAGACCATGGGCCGACCGCGCATCGAATGGACCGACACGCAGTTGCGACAGATCCTGGCGGCGCTGCCTCGGCTCAACCGCGACACGCAACAAGACAACGCGCGCTTCCTGGACGGCGTGATCGCAGTGGTGCGCGCGGCGACCGGTCGCCTCTATGGTGCGACAACCTATAGCAAGCTGCTGCGGCACGTCGCGCCGCAAGCGGGGATCGAACGCAGTCCCAGTTCGTCGACCGTACAGGCCGCGGTATTGCGCGCGCAGTCGTTTGCGGCGGCGCAGCCGGGTGCCCGCCTTGGTGCGGCCGAGGGGGCGCAATGGGCCGGGCCGACTGGCGGCAGCCGCGACGGCAACGGCGTGACGGTGACCCGTGCGGGCAAGTCGGCGGCGAAGCGGGCACGCGCGAGTGCGAATGCCGGAGTCACCGCCGATACACTGCAGTCCGCGCTGGTTCCCGCGATTCGCGATGTGCTGACGCCATTGCTCGGGCAACTTCAAACCGCGTCGGCGCGGGGGCGTGCGCCCGCTCGGCATGACGACGCGCTGCAACTGCGATTGACCGAAGCGGCACTGGCCGACGCGCATGCGCGCATCCGGGGTCTCGAGCAAGAGGCTGCTCATCTGCGGCGCGAGTTGGGCCGGGCCGAGGCCGCTCGCGATCTGGCGGGCAAACACGTGAATGCGATGCTCGAAGGACTGCACAACACGATCACCGGGTCAGGCGGTAGCGCTGCCACGTTGACGCAGGCGGTGAAACGGCTCGACGGGACCGGGCGATTTCTCAAGACGCAGAATGAAGCGATGCGCCGTCAGGCCACGCATGAGGCTGCGGCGCTGCGCGAGCAGAACCGGAAATTGTCGGAGCACATCGACCACTTGCTGCTCGACAACAACCACTATCGGCAGGTGCTCGCGGCGCAGCCAGGGCGTCGGCGAGCCGGGGCGTGAAGTACGTCCAGCGGCTGACTGGCGAAGTGGTGGAAATTTTCGCCAATTCAGCAGTGCAACGTCAAAACCTTGGCACCCGGCGTTCCGGCTTGTCTTCGCGTCGCCATCGAAGGGCGCAGCGGTTACTGCTCCGGCGCGATTCGCTGCCGATTTTCCGCACAGAAGCCGCACCAGGAATCGAAGCGGCGTTGTATCGAAGTGAGCGTCTGCGGAGTGTTGGGAGGCGTTCTCCCAAAAGGCGAATGGGACACTTGGGTGACGGTTCCACCCCGAGCCCGGACGCGACCACTCGTCACCGGCGTTGCGCCGTCCAAATCATCAGCTAGCGCGAGGGCTACGTCTTGGCAGTTGCAGACGTGCTCGCATCACCGTCCGTAAGAACGAGCGCCGTCTTCATCGAGCAGGGCAGGTTGTTCAAGGTGGCCACCACTTTTTGCAGTGCGTCGAGCGACACGCCGTCGACCTGCACAGTCAACATTTCGATCGACTCCGAGGGCTTGACCTGGACTCGCAAGGTCGTGATACGCGCACCGCAACTGCGTAGACCCTTCCACACCGCTACCACGTGCAGCGCGCCGGGACCAGCCGTTACAGTGAGATGGTGCGTTGTCATGAGAGCTAGTTCGCACTCCGCTTTGGGATGTCAGGAGAGGGTGCATTCATGCAGAGCGTAGCGCAATGCAGTGACGTTTTGAAGTGTCTGCGCAAGCCCGGCGATAGTCGTTTTCGGACACCCTGAAGCGTCTACATATCAGCGGCAGTGCTACGATTGAAAAACAGCCAGAGGAAGGAGGCGATATGGCAACATTTGCTATCGACGCCGTGCGTATCGATCCGCAGGACGGAAAAATTTCCCACGTGCGCCTTGGAACCGTCGATCCCGCCACGCGCGCCTGGCAGTCCCCGGCCACCATCGTCGAAGTCGGCGAGGTGATCGACATCATGCGGCGCGGCGACGACGTGTGGTCCCTCTTCACGCTAGGCGGCACGCGTTTCCTCGGGCCCAAGATTCGCCCGGTTCCGCACACCGATGGGCGCGACGGAATTGATACTGACGTTCCGGATGGACACATCGAGAAATGTATCGACGACCTGCCGCGGCTCTGAAACGCGAGCCCACGCGTGCCACGCCCCAAGGCGTGGCGAGGCCCCTGAATCCATGCGCGTGACAGGCGCCGCTATCCGATAGTCTGCACGCGCAGCGCGCGTCTTTCACGCTCGGCCACCGGATTTATCGTGCAACGCGACAAATGACCGCCGGCCCATCGCTGCTGAAGATCCCTAGCAAAGAATGGTGCTCGTCACCCAAGGCATGTTGTTAAGCCGCGTGACGATCAAATCCAGCGCCTCTCGTGGAGTCGGGCGCAGCGCTATCGTGACCTGCTCGAAGCCGTGCTCCGGAAGCGTCATGATGTTCACTTTCTCGATATTGCGGGAAAACGGCAGTAGCACCTGCCAGATAGCTGCAATGCGCGTCCCTTGAACACGCGCCCGCACAATAAGCCGGTGAGCGCTCGCTGAATGCATCAATGGCAATTTACCCCCCGTTTCGAACGGTCCACTATTCATACCACCCCTCCTGTTCTTTTGACTGACGCCCGCATGAAGTCGATCTTATTTTTCGGTCTCTCTTCTTTCTGATGAAATATGGACTATTCCGTGCAGTCTTTCTTTCACGGCCTGAGCATGTTTTCGATCAGCGCGAGAGAGATCCTGCCGGTCAAGCAGCATTTCAATGCGCCGGCGCCAATAGTCCGGATCGTTGATTACGGACGTGGAAGCAATGCCCTCGCCAGTTCTAGCCATTCGTTCGAGCGTGGCGATTATCGCTTCGATGTGCAACAGATCGCTCTTATAAGAACCGTCGATTCCCATCACACTCCCTATCTCCTGGTCCTTTTAAATGTCCGGGTCGCTGTTATTCCGGTTCGCGCCTGATACCACCAGTCCTCGTGGTTGAGGTTCCGAAGGAGCTGGCCGCGACGCCGTTCCCGGCGGTAGTGGCTTACGATCAAAGGCATTGCAACCAGCATTGCAACGCCGCTGATTGTCAGTCCCATCCATGTTTCGCTCATAGTGACCTCGTCTGATAAGAGTGTGACGTTATCGGGCGATTCTGGTCGTCAGTGACCCGCGCAACATCGTGTTCAATGAAGTCGCGCGGCGCATATCCGGTGAACGGGACGGCAATCGCACCCCTGCCCTCGCGCAGTTGAACTGGCGAGAAAATGGGTAGCGCGATGCGACCCTTGTCGATCCCGAATCACGCGATGCTGACGGCCTCTCCGGAAACGGCTGAATGACCTGGCAGCGTTTGTCTGGCCTATGCTGCCGAAGTGGCGACAGGCTGATTTCCTCGCGCTATGGCGACGGCTTGCGTGGCAGCCTTGTGGATCGTTTCATAGCCGACCCCACCCATTGATACCGCCGACTTCAACACGGTGACGGCCGCCTCGGAGCCCACGGGAGCATTCCTGGCGAAGCCGTCGACGAACTCTCGCAGTTTGAGTTGCTGCTGCTGGAATTGGGCATCGACGATTTTCAGAAGCTCGGCCTGCGTATGAGTCGCAATTTCGAGCGCCTGACGGCTATGCGCGAGCATTTTCTCCGCGACCGGCCGTGCGCTGTTGGCTTGATGAACCCATAGTTCGAGGGGCGTCTTGTCCGATAGCGCCACCTTTACGGCCGGTTCACTTTCGGCGAGCGCCGTCTTGACTATCTGCTGGTTCAATTGCACCAGTTGTTCGAAACCTTTGAAGGTTTCGCGGGCCACGGAAAACACGGTGGAAACGTTGCCACTGTGCGTCCAGCCAAATTGCTCAGTCATCGATGCGTACACCGTCAACTCCTTTAGTTATACAAATCAATTTATAGACGGTAGTATGAAAAAACCGATCCCGATCCCGATCCCGATCGCGGCGGCGAGAGCTGCTGTTCTATGCGAGGCTCCCGCTTCTGCAATGCAGCATTAGATGGTTCATTCTAACTTTGTTAAATATGCCTTTGGGGAGCTGGTTTGTAGGTGATTACCCTTGGTGCTGGCTATGCTTGAGGGTGTATTGCTTTTTGTCAGAATTAAGCAGGATTGTCTGATTCACCTGCTGATCAACGGGAACGGTAGGCCAGAGGCCGAATGTCGGGCGCTCGGGCTTTCCGGTATCAGGCGGTTGCCGCCAGCGTGCGCGGTTTTCGGCGGATAGTTGCTAGAGCGAGTTTTGGGCCTTCGACGGAAGGGTGCGGCCATCGTCCGGCAGCTGTCTCCTCTGACAATTACCGTGTCTATCAATGCCGCCAGTGACTCTGCCCCGGCTCGGTCTGAACGATATCTTTAACCTAGGCGGTGAGCCAAGTCCTTGAGATCTGGCGACAAACGTCTCGGGTCGCAAGGCCGGGACGGCCCGTATTCGGTGCCTTGAGGTTACTGGA
Source organism: Paraburkholderia sp. RL18-085-BIA-A (assembly GCF_046027075.1). Classification (NCBI taxonomy): domain Bacteria; kingdom Pseudomonadati; phylum Pseudomonadota; class Betaproteobacteria; order Burkholderiales; family Burkholderiaceae; genus Paraburkholderia; species Paraburkholderia sp. RL18-085-BIA-A. The sequence continues at coordinate 72,007 of NZ_JARESU010000020.1, forward strand.
CCGGCGCGCCGTCTACACGCGTAACGGCGGAGCAGGCGGTCAAGGTGGAGCGACCTACAACCTGTTTAGCGCGGGATTGGATTCTTTCCTGCCGAAACGCACGGACGTCTACGCGATCGCGGTCTATGAGAAAACAAGCGGCATTGGCTCGCTGGGGCAGAGCGCTCTGGCCCAGATCATCGGCTTGACGCCATACACAACCGACAAACAGGTTTCATGCGCGTTGGCATCCGTCATAAATTCCGACGGAGAACGGGGTCGCTCACGCGTGCTGCGGATCGACCCGTGCATACACATCGACGCCGCCGTATGTGATAACGCCGTCGACGGATAAGAAGCGGCTTTGCACGACCTTGGCGCCGCCAATCGTGGCGGCGTCACGCCACGCCGCCACTTCACTACCCGATCAGAACTTGTGGATCATACCCACGCCGACAGCAACCTGGCTGCGCGACGACGACGGTGCGCCGTTCTGACCGTCACCGATGTCAGCGGTAGCGTTGATGATGCTGCGGCCGTTCGTGCCAATCGTCTGGCCGCTCGCGCGCTGATACGCTTCCAGCGCATACAGACCCGTGCGTTTGGACAGGCTGTAGTACTGCGAGAGATTGAACTGCTGGTAGCGAGCCGAGCTCGAGATGCCGTTCGACTCCGTTGCGCGGGTGTAGCTATAGCCGGCGGCCAGGTCCAGCGCCGTGATCGGCTTGAAGTGCAGCACCGTGCCAATCGTGTTCCAGATCGCCGTGTCGAGGAACTTCGAGTTGGTGCCCGGGATGTACTGCACGTTCGAGTACGCGAACGAGATGTCCCACTGCGAGTTGAACGCGTAGCCGCCCGTCACTGCGACGCGCTGCTGCGCCTGCGCCGAGATAAAGCCGTTGTTGATACCCGAAATGCCAGCCTGTGTGCCGTTGTTCGAGGTCGTGGAGTTAGCGCCCCAATCGCCGCCGCCCGGCGTCGAGTTGTTGATGCGCTGGAAGCCCGCCGCGATACCGAACGGACCATTCAGGTATTGCAATGCCGCGCTCCACGTCGAACCGGCGTTGAAGCTGCCCGGCACGCCGCCCAGCGAGTACGAGCCGCTAACCGTCAGACCGTGCAAGCTCGGCGACGTGTACACCAGCGAGTTGTTCGCCCGGTACAGCGTGTCCAGCGAGTCGATATCACCCGGGTGCGCGCCGTATGCGCCGGTCAGCCACGTGGTCGGGCTATATGGCGACAGCAGCGTGTAGTACGACGTGTACTGGCGGCCGGCCGTCAACGTACCGTAGGCAGCATTGGTCATACCGACATAAGCCTGGCGGTTGAACGCGAGACCCGTCACGCCTTGCGCGCCGGTCGCGCTGTTGAAGCCCTGCTCCAACTGGAAAATAGCCTTCGTACCACCGCCCAGATCTTCCGCGCCCTTCAAGCCGAAACGGCTGCCGGCCCAGACACCGTTGACCATCTTGACGACCGAGCGGCCGCCCGAGTTCGAACCCAACGCTGCCGAACTGCTTTGGTAGCCGATACCCGCATCGACGATGCCGTACAACGTCACGCTGCTCTGTGCATGCGCGCCCAGGGCGACCAACCCCAGGGCCGAGGTTACCAGTGCCTTTTTCATTGCTACTCCTGTGTGAATCTCTGTGAATGTGTTTTCTTGATCTCTGTCACTAGTGATCGCCCGGTAATCCAGCGCGCGGTGTGTGGCCGGCGAGCATGCCGGTGCCAATGCGCAAGGGGAACACAGAGTCGCGCTCAGTATTTGAGAACAGCCCGGAGTGTCGATTAAACGCAATATCGCGTCTTTCGGGGTTTATCCTAATTTGTACGATCTAGTTAGTTTGCTGTGATTTCGATCTGAGGGCGCGGACCATGGCGCATCGGATCGCTCGCATGCGCGATGCCTTAGAGCAAGCCGATGCGACGCTTCGATGGCAGAAGCCCGATTGGCCGGGGGATTTACGCTGTCGCGCCTTTCAAGTCAGTTTTTCGCGGCAGGTGCAATAGGCCGAGATATGCATCCGCCGTGGTGGGAAGCGGACGCCAACGACGGCTGACTGGCTCACGCGCGAGAAGTCCGTCAGCGGTCGAACGCGCACCATTTGCGAAGGACCTCTGTCTCATTTCAGACACACGCGCGCAGGCTCGCGTGGCGAAGCAGCTCGCGACGGCCGGTCCGCAAGCGTCGGCGGCGTTGCGTTGTTCGTGATCAGGCTGCCTCCACGAGCTGCTTGCGTTCGAGTTCGCGCGCGAGCGGCAAGACGCGCTTGCCGAAATATTCGACCTACTCGTTGAAGTGGAGAAAACCGGCCAGCACGAGATCCACGCCGACCGATTTCAATTCGACGATGCGCTCCGCGATCTGCTGCGGCGTGCCGATGAGGTTGGAGCGGAAATCGTCGTTGTAGTGCACCAGGTCTTCGAAGCTCGATTTGGCCCAGTTGCCTTCGCCCTCCGGGCGAAGCCCTGCCGGCCTGTTTGACGGCGTCGCCGAACGCACGCGCGGCCTCGACGTGCGCCTGCCTGAGGATGTCGTCGAGCACGGCCCGCGCCTCTTCTTCCGTATCGCGTGCGTTCGACTATGACCAGCGTTCGCGAAGACCACTCCAGTCAGCCGGAGACGGCGACCATTTTCAACTTCTTGCTCATTCCAATGGTTCTTCGGTAGAAGCAAAGTTAATCTGCAGTGCGACCTATTTAGTGAATGGCATGACATCGTCTCCGTCGGCGGTACGCTGTGTCATATCGGCGCATCGGCAAGCGCGATAGCTGGTCAGAATATTCTGCTCAGAAAATCAGTGCGCGCGACACCGACTGTTACCGCGAAGTGGGCGATGCTGGCAGCGGCTGTTCGTAGCGAAGAACGCAACGGGTTTCATCGAAGATCCCGATTCTGGGTGGATTTGCTTTAGGCGATTCACTATAAGCAATCCCCGAGCGCTTGCTTCTAACGATTCGTGCATTGCAAATGACGCGGCTTGCGAACGCTCGCAGCGGCGCCGTGAGCGCGGATCGATGCAGCACGAAAACCGGCGCGCTCCGGAAGAAACAAAAACTTCCGGTTGATCTCGCCGTAAGCGTGGACTACAAATCTATGCTGAGCGTCGTTGTGTCAGACAAGGAGAATCCCACCATGGGTATGCGTCCAGATCCCACGTTCCACGCGTCGCCGAAACTCGCGATGGATGCGCCGGCGGAAGATTACACGTACACGCTGCTGCTCAGCCCCGATTTCTCGCAGCCCGACGCGCTCGCCGTCGTCGACGTGAAGCCCGGCTCGCCGACCTACAGCAAAGTAGTTCATACGGTGCAGGTGCCGAACAAGGGCGACGAGTTCCACCATTTCGGATGGAATGCGTGCTCGTCGGCGTTATCGCCGCTAACCGGCCACGCCTTCCTCGAACGGCGCTACCTGATCATTCCGGGGATGCGCTCCTCGCGCATCTACATTGTCGATACGAAACCTCATCCGACCCAGGCGCGCATTCACAAGATCATCGAGCCCGAGGAAATCTTCCGCAAAACGGGCTACTCGCGTCCGCATACGGTCCATTGCGGGCCGGAGGGCATTTACGTCAGCACGCTGGGCGGCGGTGGGAAAGACGGCACCGACGGGCCGCCTGGAATCTTCATCATGGACTGCGAGACGTTCGACGTGCTCGGCCGCTGGGAGATCGACCGCGGTCCTCAGGAGAAGCACTACGATTTCTGGTGGAACCTGCCGCGCGACTACATGGTGTCGAGCGAATGGGCGTTGCCGCCGCAATTCGAAAACGGGATTGTCGCCGCGGATCTTCTGTCCAACAAGTACGGGCACCGTATCCACTTCTGGGACCTGCGGGCAAGGCGCAACGTGCAGACGATCGATCTCGGCGCGAATCACCAGATGGCGCTCGAAGTACGACCCGCGCACGACCCCCGCCGCGAGTACGGGTTCATCGGCGTGGTGGTCGACACGACCAATCTGGAAGGGTCGATCTGGACCTGGTGGCGCGAGGGTGGACAGTTCCACATCGAGAAGACGGCGACCATTGCGCCCGAGCCCGCAGCGGCGGAACAACTCCCAGCGTTGCTGCAGGGCTTCGGCGCGGTGCCGCCGCTCGTCACGGATATCGATCTCTCGCTCGACGACAGATTCCTGTACGTCGCCTGCTGGGGAACCGGCGAGATGCGGCAATACGACGTGACGGAGCCCCGCAAGCCGAAGCTGACGGGTTCGGTCCACGTGGGCGGGATCACTCGGCGCGCGCGTCATCCGAACGGTGAAGCCTTCGCGGGCGGCCCGCAGATGGTCGAGATCAGCCGCGACGGCAAGCGCGTCTATTGGACCAACTCGCTCTATTCGACCTGGGACAACCAGTTCTATCCAGCGGGGGTGCCCGCGGCGCAGGTCATGGCGCGGGCCGAACCCGGTGGCGGCCTCACGCTGGCCGACGACTTCTGGGTGAGCTTTCCGGAAGGCTACCGGGCTCATCAGATCAGGCTCGAAGGTGGCGATTGCTCGACCGATTCGTTCTGTTATCCGTCGGTGGGAATTTGATCGGGGAAGGCTGGTCGCGAATCGGCCTTTGGTTAGCGATCCTTGCGAGCGGTCTTTATCACGGGATCAACCCGGCGATGGGATGGCCGCTCGCCGTCTCGAACGGTTTGATTCAGCGGCGCGCGGGGGCGCTGCTCGCCGCGCTTCTGTATCTGGCGGCGGGGCACGTGCTGGCGATGTTCGTCGTGATGCTGCCGTTTGCGATGCTGGCGATCCTGCTCGAATGGCAGCGCGGGATACAGATCGGCGCGAGCGTGCTCGTCATTGGTTTCGGCGCGTATCTGCTGGTCTGGCGTCGCCATCCGCGTATGCTCGCGCGGATTCCGCCGTCGCGTCTCGCGCTGTGGTCGTTCACGATTGCTGTTGCGCACGGCGCGGGGCTGATGCTGGTGCCGATCTATCTCGGGCTGTGCCGCTCTTACGGAATGGATCACGCGCACCGGGCCGCGCAGGCCCTGATCGGTGACAACCTGCGCATGGCGTTGTTGGTCTCAGCTGTGCATGGCGCTGCGATGATCGGGGCGGGCGGCCTGCTCGCGTGGCTGGTCTATCGCTATCTGGGGCTCAAGTTCGTATCGCGAAGCTGGTTCAATCTGGATACGGTTTGGGCGTGCAGCCTCATCATGGTGGGCGCGATTTCGTTGGCGAATGCGGGGCTCGGCTGATCGTGTCCGTTCGCCGCCGAGCCGGTTCAGCGCAATTCGAGCCACATTGGCTGATGATCGGATGAGCGGCTGTGCGGGTCTACATCGCACGACATGATGCGCGGTTCGAGATCTTCCGTGACGAAAAGGAAATCGCATGCGAAGGGTCCGTCGGCCCATTGCTCATGATCGTACAGTCCGACGGTCGCCGCGCGCGGCTCGCCAGGATGCGCGCAGGTCCATGCATCGACAAACGCGGGGGCGTGCGCGATCGGTTCGAGCATCCGGCAATACGCCGCGTCCTCGAACGCGCTGTTGAAGTCGCCGCAGAGAACGGCGTTCGTCGGGCGACCCGTGTCGGCGAACGGGCTGTCCGGCTTTTCAGCGCTGGCGGGAAAGCGTGCGTGATCGCACGCTTCCCGATGCAACTCCCGCAGGCGCTCCACTTGCGCAAGCCGCTGCTTTTCCGAATAGAACTCCAGATGCGTGCTGATCACGCGGAGCGGGCCGATGTCGGTTTCGAGCACCGCTTCGAGCGCGACGCGCAGCATCGATGGTTTGGCGGGATCGGCGAGCCATGGAAGCGAATGGCGGAGTACCTGCCGGACCGGCAAGCGGGTCACGATGGCGTTGCCGAACTGTCGGCGATGCCGGCTGTCGCGCAGGGATGGAAGGTCGGAGCCGATCGCGTCGATCACGGTCATCCCGGGCAGCAAACAGCCAAGCTCGACGAATTGATCGGAAGATGGCGAGCCCTTCAGTCCGCCGGCCGCCGGCTCTTCATTGAAGCCGCGCGTCACTTCCTGCATGCACAACACGTCGAAGTCGCACAGGTCGCGCGCTTCCCGAACGATCCGGGTGAGGTCGACGTGGCCGTCTACGCCGCATCCCCATTGCACATTCCAGTCGACGAGTCTCATGATGTTCTCCTTGGAGAAGCACAATGTCAGTTTATCGCTGCGCCGTTGATGCGTTGCGGCGTAACCGGAACCGCTGTTTGGTACGAGGCTTGCGGCCCCCTCCTTGTCCGCGTCTCCGGTGCGTTTCGTTACGACGCGGCGTCCTCGAAATGCAGTCCGGTTCCCCCTCCGCACAGAGAACGACGCATGGCTTCACCCGGTGGTTTGGGTGCGTACTGCGCAGCGGCATTCACGAGGGTCTCGGGTAAATGCCTAGGTATAACCCTCTTATGCCGGTACCATGCTGCAACGCAACGTGCCAAATTTGTCCACGTGCCGGTTTGACCTGCCACCTTCGGGCGAAACCTGTCTTCTGTCGAAGCGCACTGAATGTGTACGTGCAGGAGGCTTATCAACTCGCCAGTTCATGGGTAAAGCTTGCCGAAGCGCTGCTCGACATACTGCGGAATGTTGACCGGCGTAACGACCACCACCGACGACGACGGGCCGACGGCGGAAGCAGGCAGCAGCTTATGGAAATGCATGATGTGGTGGCAGGCGGTTCGCATGTCTTGCCGAAGGTCATGATGCAGGACCGCACTGAGCTTCCCGTCGCGCAGCAGATGAACGTTGTCCCTGTCGAGGTCGTGTCCGATGAAGCATTCCGGCGTCTGGCCTATCGACTGCAGCGCGCGAAGTATCGCAACGTTGCCGCCGCCCATCGAATACACGGCTGCGATTTTCTTCCTTCGGCCCACGGCGCGTTTTACGCGCTTCTCGGTTTGCGTGTCGAGACCGTGACCACCGCTAGCATCGACGAGTTTCAGCTTTGGAAAACGTCGGCGTAATTCCTCGCGAAAACTGATTTCACGCTCCTCCTCGCCTTTGAAGCGCTCGTTGCTCATCGTAACGAGAACATTGCCCTCCGGACGCACGAGCCATTGGCCAATGAGGTACGCCGCCGTCGCCCCTGCCGTCCGGTTGTCGAGTCCCGCATAGGCGATCCGCCCGGACCGTGGAATGTCAGTGAAAATGGTAATGACAGGGATGCCGCGCTGCTGCAGTTCCGCAATAGCGTGCGAAATCTCGGGGACATCTCGCGCCTTCAGCAATATCCCGTGGCTGCCTCTGCGGCAGATCGCTTTCAACGCGTCCACGACCTCGGCGGTCGGCATGGTGTCCCGCATCAGAAAGCGCGGCCTGAACACCGCGGGGTGCAGACCCGGCAATTCCGACTCCAGGGCTTCGCGTATCTCGTCGGAAAACCTGGGCGGCGCCTCGACAACTACATCGACAACCAGCTTGCGTCCGCTGGTCGCCAACTGGAACTGCTGTTTCTCCAGTTCTTTGATCGCGTGCTGGACGCGCTGACGCGTGTGCTCGCGAACATGTTCCCGTCCGTTCAGCACCCGGTCGACCGTGGCTAGCCCAAGGCCTGCCTGGAGGGCGATTTCCTTCATCAGAAATCGATGAGCCACGGCTGGCGTTTCCCTGATTGATGTGTTTTTGAGGTGTTTATGGTACCGCAAGCGCCCGCTGGAGGACTATTGTCGATACCAGACAAGGAGGAGGCGCCATGAACAGCACCGACCAGCGCAACGATGCGCCGGCACGCCATGCGTATCGCGAGCAGGATTGTTCGCTGCGGGACTTTGTCGCCGTGCTGAAGGCCCAGCCGGAGGACGGCGATCTGAAGTTCGCTACCGACATATGCGAGCACGTGCCGATCTACGACTGCCGCGAGCTTCGCAATGACCTGGAAGCCCCATTGTGTCGCGCTGACCTGCAAGCCGAGTGGGCAAATGTATTGAATCGTGGGGCGGGCGTACTGGTGCTGAAGCGGGTTTATGCCGACACCACGCCCGTTGACGACGCTACAAAGGTCTTCGAATCGATCATCCGCGAAGAGCACGAAGCCGGTACGGCAGCCGCTGACCACTTCGCGAAAGCGGGCGCAAATGACCGGATCTGGAACGCGCAGGAGAAGCTGTGCCTGCGTGCTCCATTGGTGTTCGCCCGCTACTATTCGGGCGCGGCGATTCTCGCCATGGCCGAGGCGTGGCTCGGTCCTCGCTTTCAGGTCACGTCGCAGGTCAATGTCGTGCGTCCCGGTGGCCAGGCGCAGCAGGCGCATCGCGACTACCATCTCGGCTTTCAGACCGTAGCGGAAGCCGAACGTTACCCAGCCCATGTGCACACGATGTCGGCCTTTCTCACGCTACAAGGCGCGATCGCGCATAGCGACATGCCGGTGGAAAGCGGGCCAACCAAGCTTCTGCCTTTCTCGCAACGATATGCCGAAGGCTACCTTGCGTGGCGTCGCCAGGACTTTCGCGATTACTTCGAGACGCACTTCGTGCAATTGCCGCTCGAGAAAGGCGATGCGCTTTTCTTCAATCCGGCGCTCTTTCATGCAGCCGGTTCGAACCGGACGGCGTCAGTGCAGCGCATGGCGAATCTTCTGCAGATTTCATCGGCCTATGGCCGCGCAATGGAGTCGTTGAACCGCGCGAGGATGTGCGAGGCGCTGTACCCGGTCCTGCTGGAGTGCCTTGGAGCATCGGACATGACAAGAGCTGAAGCGGACGCTGTGGTTGCTTCGTGCGCGGAGGGCTACCCCTTTCCGACGAACCTCGACCGAGACCCGCCGCTCGGCGGCCTTGCGCCGGAGAGCCAACAGGGCTTGTTCTCGCGCGCGCTCGATGAATCGTGGCCCGTCGCCAGATTTCGCGCTGCAATCCGCGAACAGGTCTCGCGCCGCGAAGCCTAGATGCTGCGAGCAGACCGTCGCCTGACGGTTCGCTTCCGATGGGCGGAAAGAAGGTTCATCACCGGAACAAGTTCGAGGCGGTTCGGGAGAAAGGTTCATTTGTACGGCGAGTACTCCAGGAATCGCGCAGACGGTTCCGTCATCACGGTACACAAGAATCTTTGGGCGGTGACCTATGACGCGGATCGCTGGGGAATCAAGCAACGGTCCTATTGAGGTAACGAGTAATGGCTCGGCGGCTATCGCATGAGTAGTTCGCCGTTTGTTTCTGACTCCTGGGATCGAATGATATGTCGCCGAACGCCTCAACCGCCGGCCGGCGATATGGCCGGGCCGTGCGTTTCTTTTCTAGAAGTGGGTGTATCGAGCGATGGTTGACGAGTAGCACTCAGCACTTTGTCGCGCTATGGCCCGAAACCCTCCTTTGAAAATAGTCGGATCGGCCTTCTGAACGTATTCACTGATTGTGCGTTTTTGCCGACTCGTGTGACGCATTCCAATGGGGGATGACCGCTGCGCTGCTGTTGCCCCGTGGCCAAAAGATCGCAACAGGCCTCTATGACGCGCGTGCAACGCACCCACGCCGCCAGTCCAACTGCCCGGCGTGGGCGCGCACGAACGCATGGGCGATTACTGCGCGACCGGTTGGGTCACGTCGGTGCCGAACCAATGCACGGATATCTTTTTCAGCGTACCGTCCTGCTTCAGTTCGGTCAGCGCATCATTGATCGCTTTCGCAAACTTGGGATTGTTCTGGCGGAACGGGATGCCCATTTCCTGATCCGCTCCCTTGAGCACGGCCCCCGGACGAAGCGGCAACTGTGAGGTCTTGATCATATACGGCAACATCAGCCGGTCGTCGATCGTCGCGTCAATACGTTTGCTTGAGAGATCGCGCAGCTTTTCGGGCGCGCCTGGGTAGGTCTGCACGTTAATGCCCGGGACCGCTCGTGCCATCTGGTCATAGTTGGTGCCGAGCGTCACGCCCAGTTTCTTGTCGCCCTTGAACTCATCTAGCGACTTGAACTCGCGCTTGTCGTCTACCCGCTGGATCAATTGCGCAGCCGAGTACGTGTATGGCTGGCTGAAGTCGAGCGCCTGTTTGCGTTGCGGTGTGATGGTGACCTGGTTGACGATCACGTCGAATTTCCCGGCCTGAAGCGCCGCGATGATGCCGCTCCACTCAGTGGGAATGAATTGCGGCTTCACGCCGAGCTTGGCTGCAACAGCCTTCGCGACGTCGACGTCGAAACCTTCGAGTTCACCTGCGCTGTTGCGGGAATCGAACGGAGGGTAGGTGCCCTCCAGGCCAATCTTGAGTACTCCAGCCTGCTTGACGCTGTCCAACAGATCTTCGGCATGCGCGGCAACAGAAGTCAAGCCAATGGCCGATAAGGCAAACACATTTACGAGCAGGAGCTTCGACAATTTCATTAGATGTCTCCTCTTTGATTGAGTTTCGGGTTGCGCAATCATTCCACTACCAGGGAAACGATTTCGGTCCTTCGTGAAGGCTGGTTAACCCGGTCAGTAGTCTCCATGATGATCAACAACCACCAGTGCTGCTTTGCGAAAAAAATACGACGATTCGCAGGGCTCATCGTAGCACTCGCGGTGTCGTCTGAAGACCATTTCAAAAATCGTGGCTGCCGGAACAGTACGCGCCATTCGTGCTCGCGTTTTCACACTTTGATCGGTTCCGCGAAAACGATTCCACAAACGCTTCTTTGCCCTTCGCCGCGTGGATGGCTAGATTCAAATAACGATGAATCGAATCGATGGAGGCCGCATGTTGGCAAATTTACCGCTGGCTATCTGGGACGGACTTCGGCACACGCGTACTTTTCTTGTGGATCGGATAGCGCGAGGACGCGAGCCGTCCGCGCACTCGCCGCAAGGCGGGCCGCCGCCACAATGCGCATGCAATTCGCCCGAGAGGCTTGAACGCATTGCGGCCTACGCGCAATCCGGCTACTTTCACATGGAATACCCTGCCGGCATGTTCGTGGTGCCGCTCGATATTCCGTCCGACTGACGCTCGGGTGATGGGTAGAGGGGCGGTCACGCAAGCAGGCAATCGTTCTGACGCGCGCACCCCACGCCCGAGAGACCAACCTGATGCCGCGACGCGTCGCGTGCCGCGGCTGTGTGCAATGGAGATTCCGATGACCGAACCCAGTGAACAGAAACACGAGCCTAGGCATATTGCGTGGATAGCCGGTGTCGGCGCGAGCGCCGGCCTGGGCGCCGCGCTCGCGCGTCGCTTCGCGCGCGAGGGGTTGACCGTTGCCGTGACGGGACGCTCGCGCGAGCGGCTCGACGCGCTGGCCGATGAAATTCGCGGCGCTGGCGGTCATGCGCTCGCGTTGCCCGGCGATGTCACCAGTGAAAGCGATCTCGCCGCGATCACACGGCAACTGACCGGCATAGGCACACTCGAAGTTGCCATCTTCAATGCCGCCGCCGCGACTCGCGCGCCGACGCTCGAACTCACCGCCGAACAGTTTGAAGCCGCGTGGCGTGTCACGACGCTCGGCGGCTTCCTGTTCGCCCGGGCGGCTTTGCAGCCGCTGCTGGCGAGCGGGCGTGGCTCATTGATCTTCACCGGCGCCACTGCGTCGCTGCGGGGGCGTCCGCCTTTTGCGGCATTCGCGTCGGCGAAAGCTGGTTTGCGTTCTCTTACGCAGAGCCTTGCGCGCGAATTCGGGCCGCGCAATATCCATGTTGCGCATGTCGTGGTCGACGGCGGGATCGACGGCGAGCGTCTGCGCACGTCCGCGCCGCAACGTGTTGCCGAGCGGGGACCAGAGGGCTTGCTGAATCCCGACGATATCGCCGACGCTTATTGGTATCTGCATCGGCAGGGCCATAGTGCGTGGTCGCAGGAAATCGATCTGCGCCCCTTCAATGAATCTTTCTAACGTGACGAGGACTTGAACAAAAGATTGCCGATACGTTCTATCGCGCAGGTCTTTTGCCTGCGCCGGTCGATACTGGCTCGGCGCAACGCTGGAACTTCAGCCCGAAGCGGGCTGAAGCCGCGCTCACGTCGACTACCGCTTCCGGTGGATAGGACGGCAGCAGCAGGCTAGTCATCGTGCGCGGTCCAATTTTCAAATATAGGCATGTGGGGCTCGTTGGCGCCCAACGAGCCCCACGCTGCCGTGCGATCATTCCGGACATGGCGTTGAACCCGGAGATCATGATGACCAGCAAATGGTTTTCGCAGTTTTCCAGCTACCTTTCCACGATGACCGGCAGGCCGGCCACCTTCGTTCTTGCGGCCGCTCTCGTGCTGATCTGGGCGATCACCGGCCCGTTTTTCCATTACAGCGACACGTGGCAACTCGTGATCAATACGTCGACCACGATCGTCACGTTCCTGATGGTCTTCCTGATTCAGAACACGCAAAACCGCGACACGGCCGCGATGCAGATCAAGCTCGATGAGCTGATCCGCGCGATCGAGGGTGCGCACAACGCGCTACTCGATCTCGAAGAGCTCGAAGAGAAAGACCTGAACCGTTTTCGCAAACACTACGAGAAATTAGCGGAAGATGCGCGGACGGCGCTGCGCGCTGGCGGCAGCGATACCGATTCGCCGTTTGTCGATAGTCGCAATGAAGGCGGCTAGAGCGTGCCAGCTTTCCCAACATCGCGACGAATGCAGTAATCAACTACCGATCGAAACATACAACAGCACCATCGGCGCTTTCGATCCACCCGGGGTCGGCGCGCGCAGCGGTACGCCGTACGTGCAGCGAAAGTCGACGAATCGCGACCACTGGAAGCGCACCCCCGCGCCGACGCTGGCGAGTGAACCGCTACTGGTTTCCGCGGGCTGATCGATGCGATTCCACACATGCCCGGCATCGAAAAAAGCAAAAGCTTGAACGATCGCACTGCTTGCACCGAACGGCAGTCCGGGCGCACGCAATTCGGTCTGCACGTTCCAGCCGCGATCGCCGAGCGCGATGTACGGCGTGTACCCTCGCACGCTGGACTCTCCGCCGAGTCCCATTTCCTCGCTGGGCAACAATGTGTTCGGTGTCCACTGGAACGCGCCGCTTGCGCTCAGCGTGAAGCCGCCGCCGAGGGCGAGCGTGCGCAGCGCGGCCAGTTGCAGATACATGTAACGGGGCGTCGCCCCTTGTCGCGCGGCGTTGAACGCGGCTTCGTTGTTCGCGCTATCCAGTGCCCCCGGACTGCCGACGAGCGTCGCCGATGCGTGCGCGGCTCCCGCATCGGTCGGCTTGCTGACGTTGTAAGTCAACAGGAATTGATGCACGTGGGTATTCGAGTTAAACACCTGAAAGCCGCCGAATTCCAGATCGTTGTTGCTGCGCTTGAAGTCGTAGCCGAACTGGATCTGCTGCGCCGTGTCGGTCGTGCTCGGCAGACGCCAGTCGTAGCGCACACTCATCTGCGCGGAGATACCTGTTTGCCCATAACTCTCGGGCAGCCGTGGCGTGCTTTGCGCATAGACCCCGAACAGTTCGATACTGTCGCCCCACGGTAATGGCGCGACGTAGTTCAGCGCATGCGCGGTGAAGCGCGCGCGATCAGGCCGCCCTTCGATGTCCGGATTGCCGCTGAAGAAGTCGTTGCTCGCGGTGAACTGATATGCGATCTGCTGGTCGAGTCCGAACAGGTTGCCGTAGCCGATGCCCGCGAAGAAGCGATCGCGGCCGAGCTCGGGCACGCCGGCGTTGTCGTAACCGGCGTTCACGCGCAGCGGCAAGCGATCTTCCGTCTGCAATATCACGTCGGTCGAGTTCGCCGCATCGCCGGGTGCAAAGACCGCGTCCACCCGCCGATACGGATTCGCGTTGAGCACGGTCAGTCCCGACGACACCGCCGATTGCAGGATCGCGCCGCCGGGTTCGAGCGGCATTTCGCGTTCGAGCAACGCGTCGGAAAAGTAGTGGTTGCCGCGAGTGCGAACCTGGCCCAGCCGGAATTCGGCGACCGCGATATGCACGACACCCGAGCTCACGTCCTGCTCGGGCACATAGACATCCACCAGCGGTTTGCCCGCCGCGCGATAACGCTCGACTACCGCGCGGCGGATCTCGGCGAGACGCGCGAAGCTCAGCGGCTTGCCGAGATCCGCGTCGAAGGTGTTTAGAAATTGGGCGTCGAGTACGGGCAGATCGGTGGCGGCAATGCGTTGCGGCGGCGCTAGCGCCGCTGACGCATTGGTACCCGCAGGTTCAAAGATCAGCCCTTCGAGCCTGCCAACGGCGATCTGTGCAGGTTGCGTGTCGGCTTCGGGAGACTGCTGGGGCGGCGCGCTGCGAGGCGTCGTCGGGGCAGGCTGCGGCGCGAGGTCCCGCCACGCCTGCGCCGATGCCGGAGAACACTGAACGGCGGCTGCAATGCCTAGCGCGATCAATGCACGACGCAAAGGCCCGAACACGCGTCGCGTTACGCGCGCCGTTTCGGCGCTGGAAGAGCCGACTCGCCTAGTGCGCAAGCTGCCAGCGCAGCACGGGGTGGGTGGCGCCGGTCGGCATCGCCCATACGCCATTCGGACCCAGGTCGTAACCGGCAAAGCTGGCGGGTTCGCTCATCTGCGCGGTGGTGAGCCCGTTCGACAGCGGCAGCGCCCCGCCGCTCAAAGCCTGCCCCGTGGTTTCCGTGTTCCAGTAATCATCGGGCGCGAGGGTGCCGGAACCGAAGGCGATCACGCCGTGGGTCGCCATCAAGCGAGTCTGAACCGCGCCCGTAGCGAACGACTGGCTGATCGTCCCATCGTTGATGCCGGCCAGCCCGCCGCCGAAGCCTGTTGAATAGGTCGGGCTGACGTTCCCGGTCGCATATGATTGCGTGATCGAACCCAGGTTGTAGCCCACGAGTCCGCCGTTCGCGTCCGAACCCGATACCGCGGCGCTGCTCCACGAGCGCTCGACGGTGCCCGCGTTGCGCCCCACCAGGCCGCCGAACGTGGTGCCTTCCTGCGTCGATTCCGCGGCCACGCCTGTCGTGTGAGCAGATGTGATCAAGCCCTGGTTGACGCCGGCCAGAATGCCGCTGCCGAGAAAGCTGGTGCTGACCGAACCATTCTCCACGCCCACATCACGCAGCACGCCCGCCTGTCCGACCACACCGAACAAACCGGCCGAATAGTCGTGACTGAAATCGGCGATCTGGACCGTGGCGTTGAGCACGCTATGCCACATGCCGTCGAACTGGCCCGTGAAGGGCGTCGCATGGTTGCCGATCGGCGCGAGCATGACGCCCGCCGCGTCGACATCCTTGCCGAGCGCGTAGTTGCCCGCCAGATCCTGCGAAATGTTTTCCAGGTCGTTGACGCTGTTGATCAACTTATAAGCTGTGATCTGCGTGATCTGGCCACTGCCCGGCGCGCTGGTCCACGCCGAATTGGCGAGCACCGTGCCCGCGCTGTAAGTCCCGTTCATGTCGTACAACGCATCGACGATCCCGGTGCTGCGCGACCAGTCGACGACGCCGTGGTTGACGACCCCACCACCGTTATCGAGGCTCGCGGCATCCGCGCGCAACGTCAGGTTGCCGCTGCCTCGATTGCCGATGGTTGCGCCTTGTCTGACTGTCAGCGTGTGATAGGCCGCGAGGGTCAACGACGCGTTTCCTTGCCAGGTGATCCCCGAATTCACGTTGAGGTCGCCGCTGTTGCCGCTCGCTCCCGTCGTTTGCACATCGACCGACGTGCCGTTGCCGAGGCCCGTCGAAAGCGCGCGTGCCGCCTTGCCGTCGACCGTGAAGCCCGCTGTCGAGATGTTCCATTGGCCGGCCTTCACGGACGTGCCGCCCGCGGGGAAGGTGACCTTGTCCGCGCTCATGTCGACGGTGCCGCCTGTCGCCTCGATCGAGCCGCCGGGCCGTACCTGGCCATGCCCGGCAACCAGCCAGACGTGGCCGTCGCGCGTGGCCGTGCCGGTTGCACGTAAGGCCTCGTGATTGCCGGCGAGCGCATAGATATTGCCGTCCATCGCTTGCAGGTTGACCTGCGCGGCTTGAATCAAGCCGTTATTCAACAGCATTCCGCCCGTGCCCGCCTGAACGAACACCTGCTTGCCCGACGAGGAATCCTGCAGCAACACCTGCTGCGCGACGGCCAGTTCCGCCGTGCCGTTGGGCGCACTGACGGTGCCCGCGTTGACCACGTCGCTTCGCGCGATGAGGAAGACGTCACCGCCGCTCGACGCGATCGTGCCGAGATTGACGATGCCCGCATTGGAATTGCCGAACAGTGTCAGCGGTCCGCCGTTCATGAAGGCGGTGCTGTCCACGTCGAGCGTCGACGCGACAAAGCGTCCATTGGTGGAGATGACACCCTTCGGTCCGACAAGGACGCCTTGCGGGTTGATCAGGTAGACGCTGCCGCTTGCGGTGAGCGTGCCGAGAATCGCCGACGGCGAGCCGCCCGTCACGCGATTGAGCGTGGCGCCGTTGTTGTTGGCGAATACGACGTGGTTATTTCCGCCGATCGAAAAGCTGTCCCAGTCGACCACGCCGCGGCCGGAGGTCTGGTTGATCGTCAAGGTGGCGCCGCTGCCGCCGATCGACCCGGTTCCGCCGACGAAGTGTCCGCCGGCCGGCAATGGTCCGGCCGCTCGCGCATGCAATGGCGTGACGCAGCAAAGGACAGCGGCGGCAACGGGAAGCAGCGCGACGAGCGCGTTGCGGCGACGTACATCAGGTCCAGCATCAGATACCGGCGGAACATGGTTCATCATGTCTCCTTGTCGCCTGTAGATGGTGTCGCTTGCCACGCTGGACGTGCAAGGACCGGCGCTTTCTGGTTGCCGTTCGCGCTGATTCAACCGGCCGCACGTTGACGGCATTATCTCCGACGAATCCCAACCTCGCAGGGCGCGATGCGGCTCCAATATCAACGTTTTCGGCCTAAACATCTGCGCAATGGGACATGCGTTGGCGTCATGGTCGGGCCTTGGGGAAAGCCCGCAGCCGTTCGGCAATTGCCGGCGTTATCGTTCATGGGACGCAGCGGCACATTCGCTGGGCCGATGTCTGCGGAGCCAGGCATATCGGCGCAAGCGTAAGGTTGTCCGCAAGTTTGTCGATAGCGCGTCGGAGAGCATGCCGCGCGCGTTGCCCTCGCGCGCCGTAGGAAAAACAGTCGCACAAGACTGCTGCGGAACAAGAGAGAGGGCCGATGACGGGTGTCTATAACCCGCTGTTGGTCTGCCTGTCGCTGGCGGTCGCATTCCTCGCGTTCTATACGGCCGTGGAACTGTCTGCCGGCCTGAATGCGCTCGCGAGCGCGAAATGGCGGCCGCTCTGGCTCGCCGGCGGCGCGTTGTCGATGGGGCTCGCCGTCTGGTCGATGCACTTCACCGGCGTGCTGGCGTTCTCGCTGCCGGATGCGGTCGGCTACGGCCTTGCCATCACCAGGGCATCGCTGTTCCTCGCAATCGGCATGTCGCTGATCGCGCTTGCCACCACGAGCCGCGGCGTGCTGTCCCGGCGGCGCACAAGCGTCGCCGGAACGATCATGGGCGTCGGCATAGCCGCGATGCACTTCACCGGCATGCAGCGATGCCGATGTCGCCGGCCATCGAATACACACCCTTGAAAGTCGCGCTTTCGGTGGGCGTGGCGATCGCCGGTCGTCGCGGAAGGTGTCGAGACTGAGTCGCAATTCGGCCCGCTCAGCGAACTGGCCTGCGATCAGATGCAGGGCTTCCTGTTGAGCAGGCCGTTGCCCGCGTCGGAGTTTCTGGCGTCCTGCGTTGCTCCGCGGACCGCATCGTTGCCGCGAGTAATGCCGTCTGCGCAGCGCCCGTAGCTTGAGAAGCGCGCTGTCAAAATAATCAGATAGTGAACGCAAATTGGCTGGATAGTTCGACTCGCTGATTGGGTATCCAATACACCTCATCGAAACGATTGAGGCGAAGGAGAGGGCCTATCATGAGCGAGAAGCGAAGTGCCTCCGAATGGAGCGAGTTCGTTAGTGGCTGCCTGGACTTCCGGCCGGCGGAAGGCGTCTACCGGATAGCCCGCGAGATGTTCACGGAACCTGAACTCTTCTCTCTGGAGATGGAGTTCATTTTCGAAAAGAGCTGGATTTACGCCTGCCACGAAAGCGAAATCCCGAACAAGAACGATTTTCTGACGATACGCGCAGGTCGTCAGCCGCTGATTATTTCCCGCCGTCCCGTCGAAGTGCTAGCTGATTTTGAGCTGCCGCCACAGGCGGTGTCGGTCGTCCATCGCGGCAATCGTCGTACGTCGGTGAAGGTACGGACGATTGTGGATTTTTTGGTGGGGAGCGGGGCGGCGCACGACTGAACTCTCGGCCCGGGCGAATTACAGGAACTCCTCGGCGTTTGAAATCCCTAGCGATATTTATACCCGGATATTATTGACAATATTTGTATCCGGGTATAAATTGTCGATCATTCCAGATTCGAGATCGCTGCCGTGTCACACACGTCCTTCCATTCCTACACGTCCTTCAACGGTCATCGTCGTATTGCGTCGGGTTCATTGGAAACGGTGGCTTTGGTCTTTAAGCAGGCCATCGACAGCGGTGCCGCCGGCCCCGTCCTGATTTTCGATGACACCACCGGGCGCTCGATCGACATCGATACGAGAGGTTCGAACGAGGAGATGCTGGCTCGCCTTGCCACGCATCCGGCAGCGCAACCCGGCTGCCCGCTTCCAGCCGTTCCCGATCCGACCGCTGCTGACACCCCGGCTAACCCGCCTCGCGGTCGAGGGCGTCCCAAACTTGGCGTGGTGGCCCGCGAAGTGACGCTGCTGCCACGTCACTGGGAATGGCTGACGGCACAGCCCGGCGGTGCCTCTGTGGCACTGCGTAAGCTGGTCGACGAAGCAAGACGAGCGCATGGGGAGAAAGACCGGCGTCGCCAGGCGCAAGAGCGTGCGTACCATTTCATGACCGCGATGGCTGGAGACATGGCGGGTTTTGAAGAGGCCGTACGCGTGCTTTTTGCGGAGGATCAGCTGCGCTTTCGCAAACTGGTTGCTGCATGGCCGGCGGACGTGCGCGATCACGCCATCGCGCTGGCTTTCGGCGATGGGCACGATGCTTGCCACACAACAGGCTGATAGAGGCACTCCCGGCATGCCCACGATCAACCTGAATTCCGGTGCGACAGCGCCCGTCATCAATGAAGTCGACCTTGCCGATCTTTCCGTTGCTGTGCGACGAGTCGTGCCCGGAACTATCGGTAAAGACCGCGTGCGAAGGTTAACCGGACTGTCGTTAAGTGACGACTAATCTCGGAACAGGTCAAATACAGAAAAACCTCGAATACGATTCTGGTACACGAAGTCATATCAGCCAATCGTGTGGACTTGCCTTGCTTGTTCTTTGCCTTCTTCGCTGTCACCCACCACGCTGCCAGCGACTGCCCAATTGCATAACCCAATCAACCCCCTTTCCCGCCAGGAATATCGCGATCAAGGTGGCCAACATACTTGCCCATCCAAGAAAGGCGCCGGAAATCACGATCACCACCGTATTCAAGAGAAGCGAAAGTTGGCCAATGCTAAAACGTGGGTACCTGCGAGACAGCACCACGCAGACGATATCCATCCCGCCGGTCGATCCACGACACATCAGGATTACGGCAATAGCTGCGCCGTTCAGTAAGCCACCGAGCAGAGATCCGAGGACTAGTCCATGAATGCCCGGTACTCCACTAAAAAGCTTGAGAAAAAACGACATTGCCACGGTCCCTGCCAGACTGAGCAGCAGGAAACGCAATCCGACTACACGGAATCCGAGCAGAAACAGCGGGATATTGACTGCGAAATAGACGACATCGAACGGCAGAGCGAATTGACGGGAGGCTAACGCCAGTAGTCCCCCGAGGCCAGGAGGCAAAATCTGGTTCGGCTGGAGCAAGACGTAATAGTTCAGGGCGATAACGGCGGAACCGAGCGTAACCAGAACTATCTCCAGCCCCGTGCGCCACCATTGCGCGTGCTCGAGGATCGGCTTGTTCATAGGCCACCCACGCCAGGATGCGAACGCTCAATGTACTGTTCTAGCTCGTACTGCAACGCATCGACGGACCGGCTTGTGGCGGCGAACCGGCGAATCAGGGTCATCCGAAGGAGCGGGCGGATTCTTGCGAAGAGAGCGCACGCGCGCCGTATCCCAGTCATCAATCCTGGCCGTCCACCAACACGAAATATCGTTGCTCGGCACTGAGGATAAATTCGAGCATCGTAGTCCTGACGCGTTTCGCATCACGCTCAAGGAAGCCGTTCAGCAAGTCTTGCATTCCATCAAGCGCGATTTTCTGGGTGGACGAATCAGTCAACGTTAGCGATCTGACCTGTTGTGCGTGATCGGTAAAGCGTCTGATGGTCTCCTGCAGCCGTCTGTTCTGCACTGCTCCGAGCCAAACATCGCGAAACTCCACATTGGCAGCAATCAATGCGACCCCGTCCTGCTTTTCATACGCTCGACGGGCGTTCTGGTAGGCACGCTGTAACGCAGCATCATGCTTATCCGTCAGCGCAGCGGTCGCGCCGGCTGCTGCACTCGGTTCAAGTAACCGGCGGACTTCGAAAATCTCATGGATGTCGCTGTTCGTCAGCATGGGCATGACGAAGCCGCGCGTGGTCCCGACCAGGTATCCCTCGTTGACCAGCCGTAGAAGCGCCTGACGAACAGGCATGCGTGTGCAGTCGAATTCGTTTGCTATTTCATAGTCGAGAATGCGTTCGTTCGCGCCGATGTCTCCGCGCTGTAGCCGACCGCGGACCTCCTGGTAAATCGTTTCGGTCAACGTAGTCTGTTTGAGCTCGGTTCGACCGGGCGTCTTTGCAATTTTTGCGACCTGCGTTGTCATGTTGGCCGGTTCCTCAATCTGAATTCGGAATTCTCTAATTCGCTCATCTTCGCTGTCTTGCATGCCCATTGTCAAGAGACTCGTCCAAGCGGTGGAACGGTCCTGAAACGTCAGTGAAAACCCCCTCCGGTAAAACCCTCCGACATTGATAGATAAGGGTTACGCCGCTCGTTGGCCAGATTCTGGCGGCCGCAATTAGTTGACATCTAAATTTTTCCATCTTAAGGTTTCGCCAACCTCAAAACTGAATTCAGTTTGCAAAAATAGACCGGGGCAGCGGCTCGGTGGACCAAACAGATAACCAAGGATTCAACCGATGTTTTTTCGCTCGCTGAAGCCGGGCCTGGTCAGTGATCGACACCTCGACCTGATATGGCTGGCGCTTGGAAGCACGCCGATGGTGGAGTTTGCCGCTCATGCGCACCCGGACGCACTCGTGCTTGATCTTCAGCACGGCCTGTGGGAGCGCGGCGCGCTTGAATCGGCGATTGGCGCCGTCGGTGCGCAGGTGCCGGTGATTGCCCGCTGCGCCGAAAATTTACACAGCGCTATCGCACAGGCGCTCGACGCAGGCGCCGCTTCGGTGCTGGTGCCGCTCATTGAAACTGCGGCCGACGCACGGAAGGCTGTGTCGGCAGGGCGCTACCCACCGGTGGGAGTGCGTTCTGCTGGCGGCGTGCGCCCATTGCTGGCCGGGCTCGATGCGATGCTGGCCGCCGATCGCGAAGTGGCAATCGGCCTGATGATCGAAACGGTCGAGGGAGTCGAGAACGTCGAGGCCATCGCCGCGGTGCCGGGCGTCGACTACCTGTTCATCGGAACCGGCGATCTTTGTCTGTCACGCGGCACGAGCGACAGCGAGGTAATCGGCCGCGATTGCGAGCGGGTCCTGCGTGCCGCTACAGCGCGCGGTTTGCCGTGCGGCATCTTCACCGGCGACGCACGTACCGCGCGTCATGCGATCGAGAGCGGATACCGGATGGTCGTGTGCGCCAATGACATTGAATTGGTGAAGCAAGGATTCCTGACGGCAAGAGAAGAGGTGCGCCGCTCATGCGCGACGCCTGCCTCTCATATCGGTCAGAACACGCTGAGGAAGCCATGAGTATGACGAGACAAGCGATCGCGACGATGCCTGATTCGCCCATCATCGACGTCTGGCGTCTGGGCGTTGGCCGGAGTGACGTCATTGGTCTGTGGGCGGGGGAAAGTGATCTGCCGACGCCGCAGGCCTTTTGCGACGCGGCCAGTCGTGCGCTGGCAGCCGGACACACCTTTTATTCGGCCAATCGCGGCATCCCCCAATTGCGGGATGCGATCCGCGCCTACTACGACAGGCTGTGCGGCATCCGCGTGGCAGACGAGCGCATCGCTGTCACTTGCGGCGGCATGAACGCGGTGATGCTCGTCGCGCAAGCAATCATCGAACCGGGCGACAACGTCGTGTGCGTGACGCCGTCATGGCCAAATATTCTGCGCGCCGTCACGATTACCGGCGCCGAGGTTCGCAGCGTGCCGCTTATCTGCGGCGATGAGGGATGGCATCTCGATCTGCAGCGGCTGTTCGACGCTTGTGACGCACGCACGAAGGCAATCTACTACGCCTCGCCCGGCAACCCGACTGGCTGGATGATGGAAGCCGACCAGCAGAAGCAGTTGCTCGAATTCGCGCGTTCACGCGGCATCTCGATCCTTGCCGACGAGGTCTACCAGCGCATCGTGTATGACCGGCCCTACGCGCCTTCGCTGCTGGAAATCGCCACGCCGGACGATCCGGTCTTCGTGATCAACAGCTTTTCCAAAGCGTGGCTGATGACCGGCTGGCGTATGGGTTGGCTCGTGTATCCGCGCGCAATGCTCGACACCTTCGAGAAGCTGATCCAGTTCAACACCAGTGGCGGTCAAGCGTTCCTGCAGGCAGGGGCGGCGGCGGCCCTCAACGAGGGCGAGCCGGTCGTCGAATCGTTCGTGTCGCGCTGCCGTGGGGGCCAGCGGATCGTGCTCGATCGTCTGCGCACGCTGGAGGGGCTGCATGTGATGCCGGCGAGCGCGTCGTTCTATCTGATGTTCAGTATCGACGGCATCACCGACACGCTCGAGTTCTGCAAGCGCGCAGTGCGCGAGGCCGGCGTGGGACTCGCGCCGGGCATCGCGTTCGGCGAGGAGTCGGCGCACCAGATCCGCCTGTGTTATGCGCGTAGCGACGCCAGCCTGATCGAAGCCATGGATCGACTCGAAACGCTATTGCGCAGCCAGCCCTAGACCAGCCTGTGCAGCCAGGATTTTGCAGCACCTATGATCGGCCGTCGACGCCGCTCTGGTTATCCATCCAACAAGAGAGACTCGTAAATGATGCAACGCAAACTCCACGCCGCGATAGCAATCCTGGGGATCGGGTTAACGGGGGCCGCCTTCGCACAAGGCGACGTGACGCTGTACGGCATTGTCGACCAGAGCGTGCGCTTCACGAATAATTCGAATGCGGCGAACGACAACCAGGTGCAGCTGACCAACGGCGCCATCACCAACAGCCGCTGGGGCTTGAAGGGAGACGAAGACCTCGGGGGTGGCCTGAAGGCGGTGTTCCGCCTCGAAAGCGGCTTCGATCCGCAGACCGGCAATCTCAACCAGGGCGGCCGGCTCTTCGGCCGCTATGCGTATGTGGGGCTGTCGGGCAACCTCGGCACCTTCACGCTCGGCCGCCAAGGGACGGAAGCATTCAACTTCTTCGGTGACTTCGATCCGTTGACGGTCGGCAACTATACGGCGAACTCGTGGCCGTTCTTCATGACGGTGGGCCGCATCGACAATGCCGCGACCTATGCCGGGCAGTTCGGCGGCCTGCATCTTGGCGCGACCTACGGGTTTGGTCAGCAGCCCGGCAGCCTGAGCAGGAACTCGTCCTGGAGCGTGCGCGCGTCTTACGACATGGGTCCGGTGAGCTTCGGCGGCACGTACCAGGAAACGCGCGACCTCAGCAACAACATCCAGCGCATGTGGGGAGCGGGCGCGAAGTATTCCGTCAGCCTGGCCACGCTGTTCGTCGGCTACATGGGCGGCCAGGATGGCACGGGCTTTGTCGACGGCGCGCTCAACGATCCGAGCCGCACCGTCACCACCGGCTCGTTCTCCGACAACAAGCGCCGCGACATGACGTTCTACACCGGGCTCACCTATCAGGCGTCGCCGGCGTTGAGCCTGACGGGCGCCGCCTACTACGACGACATGCACAACATCAACGGCCTTGGCGGCAACACGGGCCAACGCTACACGGGCGTGCTGCTGGCCGAGTACGCGCTGTCCAAGCGCACGCAGGTCTATGCGACGGTCGACTACAACCACGTCAATGGCGGCGCGTTCACCGAGCTGCCCGGCAAGGATAACCAGACGGGCGTTGCCGCCGGCATTCGCCACCTGTTCTAAGGCGCGCTCGCCGAATCATTGAAAAGGAACGACTCATGACATATTCCGCCGAACCCGATCGCCAGGGGTGGCTGCTGTACCATTCGGTCGGCATGTTTCCGGGGCAGGAAGACGCCATGCGCACCGCGCTCGACACCTTCGCGTCGAACTGGTGCCGCCCCGATCTCCAGCGCTGGGACTACGGTCTCGCCGCTCGACGGCAAGTGCTCGATCAATGGGCCGCGTTGGTCAACGCTCCATCCCATGCCGTCTTCGCGTCAGAGAACGTCACCGAAGCGTTCGCGCGCTTCGTCGGCGCGCTCGGTCGTCGGCGTCTGGCTGGCCGGCGCGTGTTGATCGCCGGGGATTGCTTCCCGAGCCTGCACTACATGCTGCGCGGCCTAGAGCCCGTGCTTGGCTTTACGCTCGACACGGTGCCGGTCGCAGCCGGCGAAGCGTTCGTGACAGACGATGCATTCATCGCCCGTTGGCAGGAAGACGTGGCGCTGGCCGTCGTCACCTGGGTCACGTCGACCGCTTCGAAGCGAGCGGATGTCAAGCGGCTCGCCACGCACGGTCGAGCACAGGGCAGCCTGATCGCAGTCGACATCACACAAGGCGCGGGCATTCTCGATTTCGACGTCATGCAGCCGGCCGTCGATTTTGTCGCGAGCACCACGCTCAAATGGTTGTGCGGCGCGCCGGGCACCGGGCTCGCGTACCTCAATCCGGGGTTGCTCGACAGCGACATGGCTCCGCTCGTGCAGGGCTGGTTCAGCCAACCCGATCCATTCAACTGGGATCTCTCGCGCTTCTCTTTGGCCGCCGATGCGCGTCGCTTCGACACCGGCACGCCATCGTTTTTGCCGTTCGTCGCATCGAGCCCGGGCCTCGCGTGGCGGCTCTCGACCGCGGCGGCCGGCATGCGCGAGCACAACCTTGCGCTGTCGCGCAGGTTGATTGCGCAGGCCGACGCCAAGGGATACCGGTTGCGATCACCGCGCGACGATGCGCAGCGCGGTGGCAGCGTGATGGCGGATTTGCCCGCGCATGTCGATCCGCACGAACTGGAGGTTTCTCTGGCGAAGCACGGCGTTCTGGTGGATACGCGCGGCTGCACCGTGCGCATGTCACCCGGCATGCTGACTTCCCACGCGGCGCTCGACACGCTATCGACGCTGCTCCCCGAAGGCTGACCCACTGACGCAGCACAACTATTACACGGGACCGCAGACATGGAAGAGACGAGTATTACTGCACGCGAAAAGGGCTTGCACAAAGCCCTGACGCAACGCCAGATCACGATGATCGGAATCGGAGGCGCCATTGGCACGGGCCTCTTCATGGGCAGCGGCATTGCGATCGGTTACGCTGGCCCAGCGGTGCTGATCAGCTACGCGATCGCCGCGCTGATCGCCGTGATCATGGTGTTCAGCCTCGCTGAGATGGCAGTCGCGCATCCGACCGCGGGCTCGTTCGGCACGTACGCGGAGATGTATCTGAGCCGCGGGGTCGGCTTCGTCGTGCGCTACACGTACTGGATTATCGAGGTGGTCGCGGTCGGCGGCGAAGCTATCGCTGTCGGCGTCTACATGGGCTTCTGGTTCCCTGGCGTTCCAGTGTGGCTGTGGTCCATCGCGTTCGGCATAGCGCTCGTCTACGTCAACTGCCGGTCGGTGACCAACTTCGGCTCGTTCGAGTACTGGTTTGCGTTGATCAAGGTGGTGGCGATCCTGGGTTTCATCGTGGTCGGACTTGCGAAAGTGTTCGGTCTCGGAACGGGGACGCCCGCAATCGGTCTGCACAATCTGACCGGCTTGCCGGGCGGCTTCATGCCGCATGGCTTCGGCGGCGTGTGGATGGGTGTGCTGATGGCGATTTTCTCGTTCTACGGCGTGGAAATCGTGGCCGTGACGTCGGGCGAGGCGAAAGATCCGTCGCGCGCCATTCCGCATGCGCTGCGATCGATGGTGGGGCGCCTCACGCTTTTCTATATTCTCGCGCTCGGCCTGATGGTCGCTTACCTTCCCTGGACCGAAGCCGGTGCGAGGGTGGTGCAGCAAAGTCCGTTCGTGAAGCTTTTCGCGCACGCAGGTATCGCGCACGCGGCGGGGCTGATGAACTTCGTCGTGATCACGGCGGCGCTCTCGAGCATGAACACCAACATCTACCTGTCCTCGCGCACGTTGTTCTCGCTCGCGCGCGGCGGTTACGCACCGCGCTGGATCGGCGCGCTGACCGCGAACGGCACTCCGCTCGTCGCTACGCTGATTTCCGGTGCCGGCGTGCTGGCGGCAGCAGCGGTGTCTTTCTTCAGCCCGCTCGCGTACAACTATCTGTTCGGTATTGCCTTGTTCGGCGGCATCTTCGTATGGATCGTGATCCTCGCTACCCATCTGCGATTCCGTCGTGCATGGCGAGGCCGCACGCTGCCGGTGCGCATGCCGCTGTTCCCGATTGCGCAAATTACCGGCATTGCATTGCTGAGCGCGATTCTGGTGACCATGGGGCTGGACACCGAATTCTGGAACATCTCCTGGATCGTCGGTGTGCCGTGGCTGGTCGTTATTTCGGTGGTGTACTTTTTCTACCGCAAGCGGCTGGCGCAGTCGGTGGTCGCTAACGCCGCTAACGCCTGAATGTCTTGAGCGCTGGGTCGTGCAATCGCGCACAGCCCGGTGGAAGGGCCAGGGACCGGCCCTTCCATCGCGGCGCGAATTCGGGGGCATGGCTTCAATCAGCCGTGCCGGATCGGATCACCAACAAGGAACACCATGGCCGAGCGGTCATTTGTCGAAGAAGTGAAGAAGCTGCGCTTGGGCGCTGGCGAGGTTTTCAGCGGCGAGGGGATTCTCGCGGTGACCAAGGCGCTGCTGGAGTCGGGCGTGGCGTATGTGGCCGGCTATCAGGGCGCGCCGATCTCGCACTTGATGGACGTGCTCGCCGATGCCCAGGACATCCTGAGCGATCACGGCATCCGCTTCGAGAACAGCGCGAGCGAAGCCACCGCAGCGGCTTCGCTCGCCGCCTCGGTGAACTATCCGCTGCGCGGCGCGGTGACTTTCAAGGCCACGGTCGGCACCAACGTCGCTTCCGACGCACTTGCGAACCTCGCCTCGGGCGGGGTGACGGGTGGGGCGCTGATCATCGTCGGCGAAGACTACGGCGAAGGCTCCTCGATCATGCAGGAGCGCAGCCACGCCTTCGCGATGAAATCGCAGATCTGGCTGCTCGATCCGCGACCGAACCTGCCGTGCATCGTCCAGGCGGTGAAGGACGGCTTTGATCTCTCCGAGGCGAGCAACACGCCGGTGATGCTGCAATTGCGGATTCGCGCGTGTCACGTGCACGGGCAGTTCGTCGCCTCGGATAACCGCCGCTCGGCATTTTCGATCAAGGATGCCCTCGAGAACCCGAATCGCGACGTGAGCCGCATCGTGCTGCCGCCCGCGAGCTTCCTGCACGAGCAGGAGAAGATCAACC
Source organism: Paraburkholderia sp. RL18-085-BIA-A (assembly GCF_046027075.1). NCBI lineage: Bacteria > Pseudomonadati > Pseudomonadota > Betaproteobacteria > Burkholderiales > Burkholderiaceae > Paraburkholderia > Paraburkholderia sp. RL18-085-BIA-A. Next base: position 99,567 of record NZ_JARESU010000020.1, read on the forward strand.
AGCGGTGGCCCGCGGCGGTGAAGTTCATCGAGGAGCGCCAGCTCAACGAATTTTTCTCGGGCGACGCCGCCGATATCGGCATCGCCGTGCAGGGCGGCAGCTACAACACGGTGCTGCGCGCGCTCGAACGCCTCGGTCTCGCCGATGTGTACGGAGAGTCGAAGGTACCGCTCTACGTGATGAACGTCGCGTATCCACTCGTCGATTCCGAGTGGCAACGGTTCTGCCAGGACAAGCGCGCCGTGCTCGTCATCGAGGAAGGCCAGCCGAACTTCGTCGAGCAGAACGCCAGCGCGATCCTGCGCCAGGTCGATTGCGCGGCCATGCTGCACGGCAAGGACATGCTGTCGCTCGCCGGCGAATACAGCACGGCAACCGTCATGAAGGGTCTGCGCGCGTTCTTCGAGCGTTATGGCATGCTCGCGCCGGAGCCGGTCAAGCCGGTCGCGCGCAAGGTGATTCCGCTCGTGGCGGTGCCCGCCGCTGCTTCAACCGCTGCCGGTTCAGCGCCTGCGGCGGAGCTGGTCGCGCAGCTGGATGAAAACGTCCATTCGCGGCCGCCCGGCTTTTGCACCGGTTGCCCCGAGCGGCCAATTTTCACCGCGATGAAGCTGGTCGAGCGCGAACTGGGCACGCACCACGTGAGCGCGGATATCGGCTGCCATCTGTTTTCGATCCTTCCGCCGTTCAATCTCGGCAGTACGACGATGGGCTACGGTCTCGGCAGCGCGAGCGCGGCGGCACTGAACGCACCAGCAGACAAGCGGGCGATCTCGGTCATGGGCGACGGCGGGTTCTGGCACAACGGCCTGACCAGCGGGATCGCAAACGCGGTCTTCAACAAAAGCGACAACCTCACCGTCATCGTCGACAACAGCTACACGTCGGCCACAGGAGGGCAGGACATCCTGTCGTCCACCGCGCTCAATCCGACCCGCAGCACCGGGCACGAAATCGAGCGGGCCGTGCGCGGCGTCGGCGTTGACTGGGTGCGCACCGTTCGCCGCACCTACGACCTGAAGTCGATGATGGCCACGCTCAAGGAAGCGCTCACCACCCAGGCCAAAGGCCCGAAGGTGCTGATCGCGCAAAGCGAGTGCATGTTGAACAAACAGCGTCGCGAGAAGCCGAAGGTGCGCAAGGCGATCGCGGCCGGCGAGCGCGTGGTGCGCGAACGCTTTGGTGTCGATTCCGACACCTGTACCGGCGATCACTCGTGCATCCGCCTGTCCGGTTGCCCGTCGCTGTCGGTCAAACAGAACCCGGACCCGTTGCGCACCGATCCGGTCGCAACCGTGCTCGATAGCTGCGTGGGCTGTGGGCTGTGCGGGGAAGTGTCCCATGCCGCCGTGCTGTGCCCGTCGTTTTACCGCGCGCAGATCGTCAGCAATCCGACCCGCCTCGACCGTCTGCGGCAACGCGTGCGCGACGGGCTGATCGGCTGGCTGCAGCGACGTGACGAGGCGCGCCGCGCGCGCTACGCGTTCTGATCAACGAGAGTTCCACTATGAAAGCCCAACCGATCAAAATTGCCATTCTCGCCATGGGCGGAGAGGGCGGTGGCGTGCTAGCCGACTGGATCGTCGATCTCGGCGAACACAACGGCTACTACGCGCAGACCACCTCCGTGCCGGGTGTGGCGCAACGCACCGGCGCGACCATCTATTACGTCGAACTGTTTCCACGGGAACTCGCGGACCGTGCCGGCCGCGCGCCCGTGCTCGCGCTGATGCCGCTGCCCGGCGACGTCGACGTTGTGCTCGCGTCCGAGTTGATGGAAGCCGGTCGTGCGGTGCAGCGCGGTCTCGTGACGCCTGATCGCACCACGCTCGTGGCCTCTACCCACCGCGTCTATTCGATTGCCGAGAAGACGGCGATGGGCGACGGGCGAGTGGATAGCGACGCGCTGATCGCGCATGCCGGCAAGGCGGCGAAGCGCTTCGTGCGCTTCGATATGGCTCAGGCGGCCGAAGCCTCGGGCAGCGTGATCAGCGCTGTGCTGTTCGGCGCGCTGGCCGGCACGGGCGTGCTGGCGTTCAGCCGCGAGCAGTTCGAGGCGACGATCGAGCGTGGCGGCGTTGGCGTAAAACCGAGCCTGCACGCGTTCGGCGTCGCATACCTGAAGGCGAACGAAGTCGAACAGCCGGTTGACGACACCGCAGAATTCGCGACTGTCGGCAGCGACACGCAGCCACGCGACGCGATAGTGGCGGCTCTCGTCGAACGCGTTCGCACTCGATTCCCCGTCGAGGTTCAGCAAATTGTGACCGAGGGTGTGCGCCGGCTGATCGACTACCAGGACCCTGACTACGCAGGACTCTATCTCGATCGCCTTGCCGAAGTAGGGCGCGCGCTCGGGCAGCAGGACATCGCGCTCATGCGCGAGACCGCGCGCCACCTGGCGCTGTGGATGTCGTACGAGGACACCATCCGCGTGGCCGATCTCAAGACGCGTGGTTCGCGCTTCGAGCGGGTACGCACTGAAGTGCGCGCACAAGTGGATCAGCTCCTCGCGATCAACGAGTTCATGCACCCGCGGATCGAAGAAATCTGCGAGACGCTGCCTGCGTCGCTCGGCAGATGGCTGATGCGTCCGCACTGGGTGCATCGCCTCGTGCGCCGTTTCACGCAGGAGGGCCGTGTCGTTACCACCAGCTCGCTGCGCGGCTACCTGATGCTTTACGCGGTGTCGCGCATGCGCGGCTTGCGCCGCGTGACGCTGCGCTACCAGGTGGAAAATGCGCGCATCGAACACTGGCTGAGCCAGGTGCTCGATGCGGCGCGGCGCAATACGGCGCTTGCCGTCGAGGTCGCCGAATGTCAGCGGCTCGTCAAAGGCTACAGCGACACGCACGCGCGCGGGCTGGCCAACTATGAGAAGGTGATGGCCGCCGTGGCCCGCGCTGGCGCGCTGCTCGCGCCCGCCACACTGCGTGAGCTGCGCGGAGCGGCGCTAGCCGACGAGCACGGCAAAAACCTCCAGGAAGCACTCGTACGCCACGGATTGGTTTGAACAGCTATCACGGTGTGACCGGCGACTGCAGGATCGGCATGCCGACCGTGCATCTCGAAGTGGATTTCAGGGCGATTAGCCGCATGGGCGATCAGGTGTGGCTATCGCTCGATAGCCATTCCTGGGGACTTGCGTGCGGCGATCGAACGCGGAGTTTCCTGCGCGATGGTATCTGCGTGACGATCGCAGCGCCGCGGATTCTGCTCGGCGTGACGGCAGAAGACTAAGTAGTACGATATTTTTTGGGAGGTTCGGGCAACACGGCAACTCTGGGTGTTTGGGTGCTTCGCGCAGACCAACGACGATGGTTCACATATCACAGATACGAATGACATACTCCATATGACAACAGTCCTCGATCAACTCATTCGCGAAATCTCGGTCGGAGGAGTTCGTGTAGTCGATCTGACGCAGACGCTTTCGCCGGATTTCCCCGCCTTGCAGTTGCCGCCTGAATTCGGGCAAGTGTGGGATTTCAAGATGGAGCAGATCAGCCGGTACGACGAAAAGGGTCCTGGGTGGTACTGGAACAATTTTTCGTGCGGTGAGCATACCGGGACCCACTTTGACGCTCCGGTTCATTGGGTTACCGGCAAGGATCACGCGCGCAACGCAGTCGACACGATTGACGTGACGAACTTCATTGCGCCGGCAGTCGTGATTGACGCCAGTAGAGAGGTGGCGGCTAATCCTGACTGGTTGCTCACGAAGGAATTCCTCGAGCGTTGGGAGTCGCAGCACGGCAAAATACCTGCGTCTGCTTGGGTGTTATTCCGCACTGATTGGTCCAGACGTACAGACCCAGCCGAATTCGTCAACTTGAGGGAGGACGGCGCACATACACCGGGGCCGACGCAAGAAACTGTGGAGTGGCTGATTCGCGAACGGGACGTCCATGGCTTTGGCGTTGAAACGATCAACACCGACGCGGGCCAATCATATGCGTGGCCAATTCCGTATCCGTGCCATACGCTGATGCACGGGGCCAACCGTTACGGGTTGCAGTGCCTGAAGAACCTGGACGAACTGCCGCCGACTGGGGCCGTGATTCTTGCCGCGCCGCTAAAAATTCAAGCAGGCTCTGGTAGTCCGCTTCGGGTACTCGCCCTGGCTCCGACTCGATGAGCAATCTGGAGAGCACGACTGCCTGGCACGCTGCCGCCGTCGGAGAATCGGCGGCATTGCGGGTTTTAGATGCGACGCAGCACTGCGAAGCAGAAGAAGTTCCAAACGAGCGCTTCCAACGCGTGTTCTTTAGAAGTCCCGTCTGGTCCCCGTTAGTGCTGACCGAGCGCCTGCGCACGCTGTTCGGCGACGACTCGACCCGCTTGCTGAGCATTGGCGGGGTAGTGCTCAAAATTAATTGGCGGTTTGAATCCTGCGGCTCGCCAGGCGGCAAGGTCCACTTTGACGTCAGCGCGTGTTAGGGGTGCAGACGGATCGGGCGACGTAGAAGGGGACGTCTGTGCGATCGCGGACGCGATGCTTCCCGCGCCGAGTAGAATGCCCAGTACGGCCACAGTAACATTCTTCATGACGAATCCTCCTGAGAGGTGGTGCCGATCTTAATCGTAGACTTTTTTTACCGCTCGTCCAGTCGAATTGACTTTCCTTATGACGCATGCGTCACTCCCCCATTGCAGGTTGGCTGCGTGACTGAGTCAATGAGCCATCGACTAAACACGTCTCCGCCGAGGCTACTAATTAAATGGGCAACCCATTACCGCCTCAGGGCGTGACCTGCCACAAGGTCGGCCGGTTTATAGGCATGAGGCCTGTCTTGTCTCCACCGTGGCGAGTGGTCCTGACGTATGGAATTGATCTATGAATGTAACGGTCAACCGATCTTGCTAAATCGGGGAAGTCCTTATGAGCGTGGGTCCCCGAAAGTTGATGGGAATTCGACGCGGCTTGAGCATGGATCGCCTCATCGACTAGCTCGCCACGTGCCGTCCGCTTGAATCCGCCGCCCCTCAACGGACGCTCCTCTCGGCGGTGCGATTGTCGGCTCAGGGTCGACGTGAGGCGGTCGCGTCAGGCAGCAGTAGGCCGGGTTTGGCTGAAGCTGCCGGCCGCGGCCTCTCGTACACAGACTGGCTGTCTCCGTCCTACGGTTTGTTGCAGTTAGCTCGACGAGGTATTAAGGGGTGGAGACGCGGTGCTGTTTCGCCGGTGATGGCAAGTGCAGTGAGCATCGGACAAAATTTCCAGAAAAATACTAAGAACGGAGGCAGCTTGCGGACGGTCGAATACCGCTTTTCCACTATTTGGCGCATCGATGCGCCAGTGCAGGAAGTTTGGGCGGCAATCCAGGATTCGGCGCGCTGGCCCGAGTGGTGGAATAACGTCGAGCGCGTGGACCAGCTAGAGGCAGGTTCCGATCAGGGCGTGGGCGTCGTACAACGCTATACGTGGAAAGGCTGGTTGCCCTATCGCCTCGTGTTCGATATGCGGGTGACGCGTGTCGACCCGTTGGTCGCGCTGGAGGGGGAAGCCAGTGGCGACGTCGAAGGGGCCGGTCGGTGGACCTTTTCGACCGACGGACGCAACCTGACCGTGGTCCGCTATGACTGGTGCGTGCATACGAACCGTGCATGGATGAATGCATTGGCGCCGTTGTTGCGACCGGTTTTCCAGTGGAACCACGATGCAGTGATGCGCGAAGGCGGCGCGGCGCTAGCGCGGCGGCTGGACGCGCGTCTGCTTGGCATCGAGCATGGATGAAGCCAGCGCGGCAATGGATTGAACGCTCTGCAACGTCTCCCTTTACCTCGATGGTGTCTCTTGGCATCGAGGCAGATGACGCGCTTGAGATGGTGCAGCACACTGGCGTTTGAACCCGGGCGGCGCCGGATGCGATGAACCATCGGTCGCTGTCCGGCCACCAAGCGACGTTCACCAAGACCTTCACACGGACGTTCGAACAACGCTCCGCCCCGGACAGCGGACTTACGCCCGTGATCATGTGATCGACGTTCGGCCTCCCTGCGCTGCCATGATCATGTTGGTGACGTCGGTGTCCACCGGCATCGCGAGCACCGGCGGCCTCCGTATCGCGATAGGTCGGGGAAGTGACCCAATCGTCAGGCAGAAGGCACGGGAATTAAAGGGCCGAAAACCTGCGCTCAAGGACGGGCTCCGCGCCACTCATGGCAAGTGCCCTGCCGAGCGTGAGCCCATCCGGGACTCGACTCCCGTCGGCGGCGACGACGATGTTCAGATCAGTCTCGACGCCGGCCGGCACGGCTCCGCCAGCGGTATAGAGAATTTTCATGGTGCCGGTGCAATCGGAGTTCACCGTGTAGGTTCCATTCTGGTTCAGATTAAACGTAGTCTGCCCCCCTTTCGGCAGCCCGCCGATAACCCCGAAGTCGGTCCGCGTAAAATCGCCTGCGCCGTCGAACGTCAACCAGGGCGACCGCCGGGGCCGTCGGCCTGCGCGGCGCCACTTAGCAAGGTTGCTGACAGAATGCCCAATTGCTTGATCTTCATGATCATCTCCTTGTCACCCAATCAGACGCGTAACATGACGGCGCGCAGGAGCCCATTGCCTGGCGGGATGAGGCGCCCAATTCAAACAAATGAAATTAAAAAATCAGTGCAGTGATACCTGGCTGCCGCTGTTTGCGGAAACGAGCGATAAGCGAAAGAGGGGTCGTCGATGCGATCGGCTTTTCCCGCGTGAGATGCGAGAAAGCCTCGGCGTTGGCCAAAGTAATTAGCTGGCGAAACGCTTAACCAAGCAGTCATTTTCTGCTCGGTGTCGGCAGGCACGTGCAGAAGGGGCGCACGAAAGTCCGCGAGAACCGATATCGATGCCGGTAACTGACATGAAAGGCATGTCCCGTTCGACTATGCACGCGGTAGCGAAGCGGTTCCCTATGGACCTAGCCTCATTTGGCAAATGACATTTGCCAAATGAGGCCATTCCGTCGGTCCGCTGCCACGTGGCAAGATGCACTCAGCCCACGAAGAACACGACGAGTGCCTGGACGACTTCGTCCAGATGCGTCACGCGATGTCGACGCTACCGAACGGCACAACCTGTCGAATTGTTCTTCGGATCGCCATATAATATGGAGAACGAATTGTTTAATTTTTTTGATATAAACAGCATACTCAGTCAATTCCCGGACGAGGCGGATAGTACAATTGTTGACGTCTATCTCACCGATGAACCCTCTGCAAGCTCAAGAATCTTTCGTGTTTATTACCCGATTCCTCGGCACTACCACGAAACGTGCGAAGAACATCTCTACCTCCTGACCGGTAAGGTTGCCTTCGCGATTGAGGACGAAGCGCCTCGCGTCCTCACTGCGGGCCAGTTAGTGACCTTTGAGCGAAACACCGTACACGCGATAACTGAAATACTCGAGTCGCCAGCAATCTTCTTTACAGTTGACGCTCCTCGTCGTGTGCCGACCGATGTCGTATATGTGAATCCGGATGACGAAAAAATCCGACCTTTTGTGACCCACCTGGGAAGCTACTAAAGGTCAGCGTGTGGCGGCAGGAAATCAGACTATCAACCTGCCGTTTCCTGCTAGTGAACGACCGGTTTAGAGAAACGCGAAGGGCTGCTTCCCCTGCTTGAAGTGCGTCAGGTGCTCTACAGGACGTTTCTCAAGCTTGATAACGAAGTGAAGGCCATCGTCAGAATTGATCCGGTCTGCCGGCGGCGCATGACGGTGCCCGGTGTAGGAGTCGTTACCGCGCTGGCCTTCAAGGCCGCAGTTGATGACCCGAGCCGTTTCAAGTCTTCTCGAACCATGCCTGCCCATTTCGGGGTGACGCCACGGCGCAATCAGACTGGCGAAGTGGACAATCCGGGAAGAATTTCAAAGGCTGGCGACCCTGATGTGCGCTCCGCGCTCTACATCGCCGCACATGCGCTGGTTTCCCGAAGCGCCGCCTGGTGCGCACTTAAGGCCTGGGGGCGTGCGACTGGCCAAGAGTCGCGGGCATCGCCGTGCCGTGGTTGCCGTCACGCGCAAACTTGCTGTCATTCCGCATCGCATGTGGATCGACGGCTCCGACTTCCGCTGGGAATCATTGTAGGTGACGGCATGATACAAACCGCTCACCAACATTGACTTCCACTGAGAGCGTCCGAAGCGTGGACGATGGTCTGGAAGAAGCCCCAAATGACGGCGGCGCCCCGAGTGCGTCCATAAGCGAGGCTCTCCATTCCTGTCGGACCAATGCGTGCAGCGCGCCGTGACTCTCGAGCCGACTGCGAAAAGAAGCGTGACCCGCGCCAAGGACGTTTCCTAAACCCAACCACCGGAGATCGACCCTTGACATCACCGCCCAATTAAAGAGGCGGTTCTTTGCGGTCGCATGACGAACGTCTCTTGATGCGTGACGACCCGCCATTTGGCGAAGTGACGTGGATCGGCGATTCGTAGGGGTTGGGCCCGTTTGGTGTTCAGGCGCCGTGTGAGGGGGGCAAACTTCGATTGCCACCTGGTGAGCAGCCGGCTCCCGTATGCGACGATAAGCACGAGCGCCGCGAAATACCAGCCGCGAAGGCCCCGGGGCGCCCAAGGTCTGCTGCTCAAATAAACCAAGCGCGGACGTAACGGTCTCCAGAAGCGCATTGTGCGGCCCTGATCCACGAAGTCGTCATCGTCGACGTTGACAACTCGACGAGCCAGATCGTGCTCGTCACCGATTGGAAGGGCAGAGTAGCGCTTGTTACCCATTCGTCCGAGCTGAACGACGGAAACGCTGACCGTCCAATGGCGACGTCGACACGAATTAACAGCGTGACCCTAATCTAGATCAATCAACGAAGCAGTTTTTGTTTCCGGCATCCAAAGGTAACAAATAAGGGAGAAGAAAATGCAGAGCGAAACATACCAAAAGAACCAGTTTTCATGCCCAATCTTTTTAGTCCACAGCGCGATATATTCTACCGTTCCGCTAAAAAGTGAAACACTAATGGCATAGGGAACCGCCAGGCCGAAGGAGCGGACTTCGACAGGAAATAGCTCAGCTTTAGTAATGGTGCTGACTGACGAATACATTGCCACAATTGCAAGTGCTGTCATAACCAAGGTGAAAACCATGAACGGGTTTTTTATGCCAGCGAGAAACGTGAAAAAAGGAACGGTTCCGAAGGTTCCTACCATTCCGAAAGTTAGGAGCAGGGGGCGACGCCCGATACGATCTGATAAGGCTCCAAAAACCGGTTGAATTACTGTGAACCCAATTAACGACAGCACGGAAATAAGGCTGGCCGTACTTCTGTCCATGCCTGCACTGTTTACGAGGAATTTCTGCATATAGGCGGCAAAAGTATAGTTCGCGACAGAACCACCCAATGTCAAACCAAAAACCATCACACAGGCCTTCTTATGCCGCATCGCCTCGCGAATTGCGCCCACTTTTCGTGGAGTCTTGGCGTGTTTGGCAAAAGACTCAGTTTCTTCCATGTTCCGGCGCAGGAAAATGCCAATGAATGCAATTAATGCACCAATAAGAAAGGGAATGCGCCATCCCCAGCTTTGCAGCTGCGTCGACGTCAAAAAGAACTGCTGAAGCAATACGAGGGTCGCCATCGCCAGAAGCTGCCCAAGAGAAATTGTGGTGTATAAGAAACTTGAATAAAATCCACGCCGCCCCTTGGGCGCTGTTTCGCTCAAATAAGCGGCCGCGCTTCCGCCTTCCCCACCAAGGCTGAGACCTTGTAAAATTCTGGCGATAAGCAAAATGATGGGTGCCGCGATCCCGATGGTCTGATACGTCGGAGTCGTGCCAATCATAAGCGAACCAAAACACATCATTGAAACGGACACCAGCAGCGCTGATTTACGGCCTTGACGGTCAGCGTAAATCCCTAATATCCATCCTCCAATCGGGCGAACGAGAAAACCAATGGCAAACACGGCCGCGGATTTAAGTAGTGCTACGGTCTGGTCACCATCCGGGAAAAAGCCTTTGACAAAATAAAGCTCGAGCGCTGAATAGATAAACCAGTCATAATATTCGAGCATATTGCCTATGGAGCCACTAAAGATACCCCATAGCCGCCTTCGCATATTCATATCAGCATTGAAATTGCCATGCGACGACTGCTGTTGATTTTGTCTTTCCCCGCCAACATAAATACTTCTTTCTGCTTGTGGTTCTTGCATCATTCCGTCTCTTTCCATGTAATAACGTAGGTTGGTCAGCATCTCGCGCACGTGATCCGGTTTCGTCCTGCCGTCGCTGTCCGGATCGTAGATGCGGTAGTGAATGATTCAGTGCTCCTGCGTCAATGCGATAGCGGTCACGAGCTCGACTACCTGGTTCAGTACCTTGTCAGTATTGTTCAATTTTCAAACGCGCTCAGAAGGTTTGGCAGTCCGCAGCACCGGTATCCGTCGCCACTGTGATGGTCCTGTTCGCGGGAGTGACTGGTGCCGTCTCTTCCTTTTTCAGCGTTGGACGACGGCGCGTGCGAATCTTCGGTGTCGGCACCGACCGACACGGTTTGTTCTCCCCGCCAATTACCCGTGATTCGGGTGGCTCCCTAAAAGCTGTCCCATTCTTCAGCCTGGGCGGTTTGCACCACCCGCACGGGCTGATGTGCGGACCGCTTCACGGCTGCCATGGCCGGCGTCCTGGCGCGCGTCGGCGCCGCCGTGTGCGTCGGCGCGACGGAACGGCTGGCGTCGGCGTCGCGCGAGGCGTTCAGCCTGAACATCGATACGGACGCTTTCAGATCGTTCGCCTGCGACTCGAGCGAGCTGGCCGCGGCCGCCGCCTGTTCGACCAGCGCCGCGTTCTGCTGCGTGACTTCGTCCATCTGCGTGACGGCCTGGTTGACCTGGCCGATGCCCTTGCTCTGTTCCTGTGATGCGGCGGTGATTTCACCCATGATGTCTGTCACACGCCTGATCTCGTGCGTGATCTCGCGCATCTTCGCACCGGCTTCCCGTACCTGGCCGGCGCCTGCCCGCACGCGCTCCACGGAATCGTGGATCAACTCCTTGATTTCCTTGGACGCCGCCGAGGAGCGCTGCGCGAGCGAGCGCACTTCCGAGGCGACCACCGCGAAACCCCGCCCCTGTTCACCTGCCCGCGCGGCTTCAACAGCCGCATTGAGTGCAAGGATATTGGTCTGGAAGGCGATACCCTCGATGATGCCGACAATGTTGGCGATTTTGTCTGAGCTGGCGTTGATGCCTTCCATGGTTTCGACCACGCGCGAAACCACGGTGCCACCCTGCTCCGCCACCGAAGCAGCCTGCGCAGCGAGCTGGTTGGCCTGACTGGCATTGTCGGCATTCTGGGTGACGGTCGAGGTCAGTTGCTCCATGCTGGACGCCGTTTCCTCGAGCGAGGCGGCCTGCTCTTCGGTGCGCTGCGACAGGTCCTGATTGCCCGCCGCGATCTGGTGCGTGGCGGTGGCAATCGAGTCGGCCGACACCTTGATCGTGCCGATCGTCTGTGTGAGCTGCTCCTGCATGCGCTTCATCGAGAACAGCAGGCTTGAGCGGTCATCCGGCGCCGTCTTCACCACAGCAGTCAGATCGTTATCGGCAATCCGGTTGGCGATCTCGGCGGCATAGGACGGCTCGCCGCCCAGTGAGCGGAGGATGCCGCGGTTGAGCAGCACCACCACAGCCGACAGGGCACCTGCCAGTACCACCAGAATCCCCAGGCTCTGGTACAGCGACGAGCGAAATGCCGCGTCGATGTCGTCGACATAGAGCCCCGTCATAACAATCCAGTCCCACGGCTGATAGGCCAGGCTGTAGGCAATTTTCGGAGAGGCCTCGGGGGCTCCCGGCTTCGGAGCGCTAAATGCGGTAAAGCCCTTGCCGTCGCGCTTGATGACGGCAACGATATCCCTGAAGAGGTAAACGCCGTTCGGATCGTGGTAGTCGTCGGCGTCCTTGCCATCCAACTTCGCGTTCGCCGGGTGCATCAAGACCCTCCGCTGCGAATTGATGATCTCAAAGTAGCCGTCCTCGCCATACCGCATGTTCCGGAGGCGGTCCATCGTCCGCTTCTGAGCTTCCGCCAAAGGCATGACGCCGGCGGACACGTCTTGGCCAGAGGACTTGACGACACTCAGGGCGATTTCCGCCGCGTGTACCAGGTCGGCTTTGCGCTCCTCCAGCCGCATTTCTCTCGTCTGGTAAGCGTTATAGATCGATATTCCGGCGAGACACAGCAGGCTGAGGATCAGTGGCAACCAGAGTTTTTGTACAAACGATAGTTTCATAGAATTACGAATCTTTCAGTTTAATAATTGTAAGCAACTACATACAAAACTGTATAACGGCACTTTAACCGGAAAACTTCAGACAAACATGCGGGTTGTGCACCTCGCGATGATTCGATGAACTTCAATCTCAGAGATAGTCCAGCCACCACGCCGACGCCCACTGGCTCTTGCTCCCGGGCCTGCATCCAAGCGCCCAGCTGCCACGTCCGTTCCCGCGAAGCGCCCGCCAGGGCAAGGTACCCACGGGGAAGCACGACGCTGCCCGTTGCGTACGGCTCCGTCCGAATCGCCGCGACGCCACGATTTGCAAAACGCCTGTGATCATCGACAAGCCCGCACGCCGACATCGCGATCTGGCCTCGGCTTGCTGCGGGTGCGTCGTTGGACAAACGGAGGTACAACTTCATCCGGTGTTCGCTGCCGCGACCGTTCGTCGGGATAGGGCTAAACGTTAGACGTCGGGTCGCTCGGGGCCTCCGGTGGGCGTTCGTAGTCGCGCGGGTGAACGGCCGTGTTTCGGCGAGGTTGGGCCATTCGGAGAAGCTCACTGAAAGGCTGCAACGCGATCGCAGCCTGGCGAGGATTGAAGCTGCGCATGCCCATTGCATGAGGCAGCACGCGGCCACGCAGCGACGTTCGCCAACGCGCTCGCAGGTCCGGCCGATCGGCTGGTCCCGTTCGAGGTTGTGTAAAAACGCCCTGGTCACCTAAGTCCTGATCGCCTGGACTGAGTCAACGGATTCGGCGAAGGTGGCGGGATGAAACGATGCATAGAAGGCGAAGACCGCAGGCAGGCTGCGGTTCTTCCGACTGTCTGGATGACTTCGTTGCCGGGGATAATCCTGTCAGGATTCGCACAAGCTGTCGTAGCCATCGACAGCAGTAAGTTCAAGGCGGTAAATAGCCGCGACCGTAACTTTGCCCCCAACAAGATCGCGAAGCGCCAGGAGCAGATTGAACAAAGCATCCAGCGCTACCTGGACGCGATGGAAACAGCGGACCGCACCCAGCCCGCGGAGGCTGGAGCGACGACTGCGCGTCGCTGTCCTAAGCTGGTCGACCAGCTACCCGGAAGTCGAGCGCCTTCACCCCTTGCGGAACACAGGCGCTCCCCATGGCGCACCGATCGTGCCGCCGTCAACGACGATTTCCGCCGCCGTGATTCCCGAAGCATCGTCGGACGCGAGGAAAAGCACGGCCTTGGCAACTTCTTCAGGTGTGGCGAGGCGAGCCATCGGAATGCGCGGCGCGAACGCTTCTTCGGTCCCGTCGATCGTTGCGCCGGCCCGTGCGCCGCGCGTCCAGATCGGTGTGCGCGTGCCGCCGGGAATCACGGTGTTGACGCGAATGCCACGCTGCACGAGTTCGGACGCAAACACCTTTGCCATGCCGGTGATGCCCGCCTTCGTTGCGGAATAAGCGGCCGACCCGGGCGAGCCCAGCTCGCGCATCACGGAACCGTTCAATACGATCGAGCCTCCGGCGGTCATCAACGGCAGCGCCGATTGAACCGTGAGAAAAACAGCGGTGAGATTGGTGCGAAGAATCGCCTCAAATGCAGCAGCGGTCGTGCCGCCGAGCGGCGTCGGACCGGAGATTCCGGCGTTGGCGAACACGATGTCGAGGGATCCGAATGCTGCCTGGATCCGCTTGAACATCGACTCGATCGCGGTTTCATCATCGAGATCGGCCTGAATGCCAAGCGCGTTCTCGCCGAGCTCGGATACTGCCTGATCCAGTTTTGCGCGATCGCGGCCGGTGATCGCGACACGGGCGCCTTCGGCGATCAAAAGCTTCGCTGCAGTCAACCCAATGCCGCTGTTGCCGCCAGTGACGAGTGCTGTCTTTCCAGTAAAACGCATATCTTTCTCCTGTGCATTACGCCGCGAGATCACGTCCAAAGCCACCCCTGCTGACGGCGCGAAAATCTCGCAAAATCTCTGTTAAGCAGCGCAGGACAGCCGCTGCATCGGAACCGGCACGAGCGTCGTCAACACCTCATTCTGTATGTTGATCATCATGCTGAAATTCAGTATTATGCTCATCATGCAGATTGTCAAGCGTGATGAGGCGAAACAATGGGTTACTCGCAGGCACAAAAGGCTGAAAGCAGGCAGCGGGTTGTGGAGAACGCGTCACGACAGATTCGCGAACACGGCATCGGAGCGCTCGGCGTCGCCGACTGCATGCGCAGCGCGGGGCTTACACACGGCGCGTTTTACGGCCATTTTTCGTCGCGTGATGCGTTGATCCTGGAGGCGCTCGAGCACGCGGTTAGTCAGAGCGAGAAGCGCATTGCGTTTCACGCAACCGGTTCGGGAAAGCGTGGGGAAACGCCTCTGCAGTCTATTGTCGAGGTTTTCCTCAATGTGCGTCACGCGAAAAATCCCGGCAATGGATGTGCGCTGTGCGCGCTCGCCGGGGGAGCGCGGCATGCGAATCCGGACGTCAGGGAACGGCTTACGGGTTACGTGCGCAAACTGGCGTCAAAAATAGCGCAAGCCGCATCTAGTGATAGCAAAGACGCTGCCCTCGGTATCGTCGCGACCATCGTGGGGGCCATTGCGCTTGCGCGCGCCGTGGATGACGACAAACTGGCGAAATCGATTCTCTCCGCGTCGCTCGCGCTGGTCATGAGAAGCTGAGCAATCTCTCTCTGTGCGCCCACGCCTTTTCTTGATTTGCGTCCGCCTGCACCGTTTGGTCGTCGTTCGGACTTTCGGATGTCGGATCCGCATCACCAAACGGCCGTTCGACTGATCCAGGCGAGCGCTGCTTCTCCGGCCAATCTAAGGTTAAGGCTGGCCATTGACGTGTGCGAACGACTGCTTGCAGATGCGCCAGGGGAAATCGATCTCTGCGGTTTTCCAGACGTCAATCAACCGTGCCATGCGACTCGCGTTCCATACCGCCTGCCACGGAAGCGCGAGCAAATCGCATTTGATACTCGCTCGGCGAAAGACCGGTCTTGCGCTTGAACAGCTCCCGAAACGTACTGATGTCTCCATAGCCAACACGCTGGCTTACTATCTCAAGCCCGATGGGCCTGGACTCCAGCAACTGTTTAGCTACTTCGATGCGCAGGTTCTGCAGATACGTCAGTGGCGCAAGGCCTACTGCCTGCTTGAAACGCCGGTTAAGCGTCCGTTCGCTGACAGCGAGCCAGGCCGCGAGCTCGCTCAGCCGAAACCCCTGCTGAAGTGTCGCCTCCATGCGCTGTTGAGCTCGCGCGACGAGCGAATCGACATGTCCGTGGTCGTCGAGCAACTTCGCGTAAGACGCTTGAGAAGTCCGGTTCATGTCGATCAGTAGCGACCTGGCGGTCATCGCGGCAAGCTTCTCGCCGGCGAACATCTCGACCAGCCGTACGGCGAGATTGAGATACGACGTCACCGAACCGCCCGATAATGCCGTCTTGCCAGGTCAAGACTTCCCGGGCACGAAGTTCGACACGGGGATACCGTCGGGCGAAGTCAGCCGCGTTGGCCCAATGTGTGGTGGCGACCCGACCGTCCAGTAAGCCTGCCTCTGCAAGCAGATAGTTGCCGGTGCAGTACGCGGCCAGCACGGCGCCTGCCTTGCGCTGGCGCCGTAACGCGGAAGACAGCGCATTCAACTGCTCACGTCGGCCGATGAACTCGTCCATGTTAGAAAAAAACGGGGCCGTTAGCAGGATGGCTTCTGCACGTTTGCGCGGATCGATTTTGCCGTCCACGGGAATGCCTTGGCCCGACGCAGCCGTGACTGGCTGTCCGTCTAGCGATTCCACCCGCCACGCGAACATGGGTAAAGCTTTGGACCCACGCGCGACAAACTTGCCGCTCAGGTGGTTGGCGGCGTTCAGGACGTCGATGGGTCCAGCGACGCCCGACGCCAGAATTCCGTCATAGACCCAGATCCTGATCGTGATCATTTGCGCATGTGTCTGATATTCCTCGAACAATGGCAATGCTGCCACTTCCAGGTGCACCCGTAAAGACCGATTATCGCCACATCGAAACACCTGAAGAAGGAGTGGCACGATGCCAATGATCGACGCACTGTGGCCGGACGACGCCTTGACGCCTGAAGCGGAAGCACGGCTGGTTAAAGAACTGACTGACATCCTGATCAAAGCGGAAGGCTATGACCCGGGTAATCCGATTGCGCAAAGCGTAACGGTGCTTTATCTCCATCGGCCGGCCGCGGTATTCGTCGCAGGAGAACGCTCGAAGGCTGCGCGCTACCGGATCATTCCGTCGGCGCCAGAGGGGCAATACACTGAAGAGTCACGTAGCGCATTGGTTAAAGCGGTTACGGAAGCGGTGGCTCGCGCCGAGAACCGACCGTTCGAAGAGGTCGCGCCGCGCGTCTGGGTTTTTCCGACGGAGATTCCAGACGGCACCTGGGGCAGTCGTGGCGCCATCTGGACGCTCCCGGACATCCACGCAATCCTGGCCGGTGAGCCCGAACGAAGCGTCGGTGAGGATCGACTCGCCCGGAGACGACGGGAAAAGGCACGCATCACGCTAGTAGCCGCAGTCAATGCCGCTAGCGCAGGGACTTCCAGGTCCTAGCAGCGTCTCTCGCGTCCTGTTCAGCGAGACGGCAGAGGATGCCGCGCTCGCTAACTTTTTCCATACTACCGATGGAGAATCCGATATGAAATTCAACGATACCGCGTCAGTCCTCGATCCTGCCGGCGGCCTGCCGTTCTGGCTGGCCAGGCTAGCCGAAAATGCAACGCTTGAGCCGACTGTGCTGAAGCGTCCGGTGGAGGGGCGAACTGACATCCTGGCGGTGATCAAGCACGCTGTTGCGCTCTACGAGTTTCAGCATCACAGCTACGAGGGCGAGATCGGTAACGGAATCTATATGGAATCCTACCGATCGCGGATTCAGGGCGTGCCGATTGAAACTCTGCTCGTGGCGCACGTGAACGAACAGGGTGAGGCTGATTCCGTGGTGATCAACCATCGTCCGCTGAATGCGGCGATGCTGTTTTCGAAGCTAATGTGGGAGCGAGTCGACGAGCGGTTCCGCGACCTCTATCTGACAGGACCGGAAGCCGACGCCATGAGTGCGGCCTCTAGCGAGAGCGCAGACCTGAATGCTCACTTAGGGATCGCGCAATACGCGTTGGAGATAAGAGCGGATTGATCGTGTGCGCCGATACGGTTCCGCTTTGTATTGCAGTGTATATCCTCGCCTGTCTGACACGTGCGATCACAAAAGCCACCTTCGTCGACACATGTGAGATACGTCTGCACGCTCAAATAGTTCCGTCGCGTGGCGAGTTCGCGGAGTAACGCAGCTGACAGATCGATCGCATTTAAACCCTACGCATTGCATATGCGTGGCCGACCGCGCAGGCAAGAGCCAGATTCCTCGTCGGAGAGGTCGGTGCCGACGCCCTCATGGACATCGCGGGCGAGTTACCGCGGTGCATGCGCTAATTTTTTTAATCGTCAATGTTGCATATGCAACACCACAAGGGCGCTCTGTGCCCGTTCTCATGAGTCAAGGAGTTTGCAATGAAAGTCGTCAAAGCCGCCGCAGTCCAGATCAGCCCGGTGCTGTACAGCCGTGAGGCCACCGTCGCAAAAGTCGTGCAAAAGATCCACGAACTGGGCCAGCAGGGCGTGCAGTTCGCCACGTTTCCGGAAACCGTGGTGCCTTATTACCCGTACTTTGCGGCAGTCCAGACGGGCATTCAGCTTCTGTCTGGAAAAGAGCATCTGAGGCTGCTCGACCAGTCCGTGACGGTGCCGTCTCCCGCGACCGACGCAATCGGCGAGGCGGCTCGGAAAGCAGGCATGGTGGTGTCTATCGGCGTCAATGAGCGTGATGGCGGAACCATCTACAACACCCAACTGCTCTTTGACGCCGATGGCACCTTGATTCAGCGCCGCCGCAAGATCACGCCTACGCATTTCGAGCGGATGATCTGGGGGCAGGGTGACGGGTCTGGTCTGCGCGCCGTCGATAGCAAGGTCGGTCGCATTGGTCAGTTGGCATGCTTCGAGCACAACAACCCGCTGGCGCGCTACGCGTTGATTGCGGACGGTGAGCAGATCCATTCCGCCATGTATCCGGGTTCCGCCTTCGGCGAGGGATTTGCCCAAAGGATGGAAATCAATATCCGTCAGCATGCCCTGGAGTCCGGCGCCTTCGTCGTGAACGCAACGGCCTGGCTAGACGCCGACCAGCAGGCGCAAATCATGAAGGACACGGGCTGCGAAATCGGTCCGATCTCGGGTGGTTGCTTCACCACCATTGTGACGCCCGAGGGCATGCTGATCGGCGAACCGCGCCGCTCGGGCGAGGGCGAGGTCATTGCCGATCTCGACTTCACCATGATCGACCGACGCAAGCTGTTGATGGACTCGGCCGGTCACTACAACCGGCCGGAACTGCTGAGTCTGATGATCGACCGTACCCCGACTGCGCACATTCACGAACGTGGCGTCCACGGCAAATCGATCGCAGAACAAGGCCAGGACGATGTCGGCATCACGGTTGACTGAGCATGGTGAATCGACCGCAGCACACCCGAAAGTCATATCGAGGATTGCCACTGCCAGCGCTGTATTGGTAGCGCTGACGTTACCCCTTTCGCCAAGCTACGCGCGGCCACTGTCCAATGTCAGCACTGATGCGACGATCGCGCATAAGACGACCACGGGGA
>NZ_JARESU010000200.1:0-11387 GCF_046027075.1 Paraburkholderia sp. RL18-085-BIA-A
CGATATGTTGACCGGGCGTGTATTGGGAGCTGAGGCACTCTTGCGGTGGGACGACGACGAGCTCGGCGCGGTATCGCCGGCCGTTTTTATTCCGGTTGCGGAGGAGTCGGGTCTGATTCAGGACATTGGCGAATGGGTGCTCAGGACGGCCTGCACCCAGGCCAGGGTATGGCGAGACGAGGGGTTGCCGTCGATTCGTGTGTCGGTCAACGTCTCTCCGCTCCAGTTGGAGCACTCTGATTTGGTGAATGTGGTCCGCGTCGCACTGGACGATGCCGACTGGCCGGCGGACATGCTCGAGCTTGAATTGACGGAAGGCGCGCTGATGCGCAACGCTGAGCAGGCAGCTCGCGTGTTGCACGATCTCCGCGAGCTGGGTGTGAAAATCGCCATTGATGATTTTGGTACGGGGTACTCGAGCCTGAGTTACCTGAAACGCTTCAGCATCGACCGCATAAAGATTGACCAGGCGTTCATTCAGCAAATTGGCCGCGACGCCGAATACGAGGCATTGACGCTCGCAGTCATCGCAATCGCTAACACGCTAAAGTTCGACGTCATCGCTGAAGGTGTTGAACTCGACACACACAGACACTTTCTGGTCGAGCATGGATGCGTGGAGGGACAAGGCTTCCTGTATAGCCCGGCTGTTGCAGGCGAGGTTCTCGGGGAGATGCTTCGAACGATGGGACGGCGGGCCGTTGCAGCGGAATTGCCCACCAGTACAGCTGAAAGTGCGCCAACCTTGAGCGGGTTGGCGACGAGGCACGGAAGATAGCGAAGCGAACTCGCCGCGTCGCCATGGACGCAGGCGCGTCGAACCTCAACATCGCTGAAATCAGGACTTCTGGTGAAATGGCCTTACACATGCTTCACGGAGCGCTAGACGCATTTGCGCGCTTGGATGCAACTGCGACTGCACAGGTTGTCCGCGACGACGAGGCCATCGACCCCGAATTTCGAGCCTTTGTGCTCAAGCTCGTCACATGTCTGAAGGAAGACTCCCGGACAATCCAGATTCGGCTCGACTATCTGTTTATCGCTAAAGCCGTCGAGCGTATCGGCGACCATGCCACAAACATTGCCGAAGCCATCGTCTATGTTGTTCGTGGTACCGATATTCGCAACGAACATAGAAAGCAACGTGGGCGCGACACCTTGGACAGTTAAGGCTGGAGGGTGAGGGACACTGTCAAATTATCGGTTGACGAGCGGCCGAACATGAATGACAGGAAACCTAATTTAAGCTTCAAGGCGCTCCAGCATTGGAGCGCACGTCACGCTTTCCCAGGCCTCGAAGGCCTGGGCGCGTAGTGCCCGCTTTTGCCTTGCATCTGTGTGGTAGCGGCAATGCATGAAGAGATTGGCCGACCTGGTCGTGGACCGAAGCGAAGCGTTGCAGGTGACGCGCTGATTTGAAGCGGCGCATCACCCTTCTCGCGCACCCGTGTCGGCTGGTGCGAGTTTTCCGCCCGGTTGTTCAGCCCTTGTGCTGGCAATGTTCGAGGTTGATCCCCAGATCCCGGCTCGCCGCGGCATAGCTTTTGAGCTTGTCGGTGATCAACACGCGCGGCGCACGACCATGTTTCCTGAGCAACTTGCGCACGCCCCGAAGGAAGTCCCCTTGGGGGATGAGCCGCCTGGCCGCGTGCCGGTCGCGCCGCCTTTGCACCAGCAGGTCGAGCACCGCGCCGTGCTGGTCCACCGCCCCACAGCCAGTGCTTACTGCCGTTGATCGTGACGACCACTTCATCGAGGTGCCACTTGTCGCCTCGCGCCAAAGCGGTCGACCGGATATGCCGGGCAATGCCCAGCCCAAACTTCACCGACCAGCGCCGCACCGTCTCGTAGGTCAGATCGATGCCACGGGCGGCCGGCAGTGCCTCGACCATGCGCTGGCTCAGCGGGAAACGGTAGTACAGCCACACCGCGTAGCTGATCACATCGGGCGGGAAGCAGTATCCCGCATACGAAATAGTGGAGCTGACGGGCGTGCGGTGCGGTTGGGCAGTTCGTTTCATCGCCGCCATTGCCGCCACACTCCCGTTGACTTGCCACCAACGTGACAGTCCCGAAAAGGGCTTTAGTAGGCAGGCCCCTCGATTACGCAGAATTTCAGAAAAAAAACGGTCCGCATTCCTGTTTAACAGCGTTGACAATGGTTAGCTGCCGAAGTAATTGTTGCAGAAGCTGATCGGACCGACGCACTGGTCCTTCTTTTCCACGCCGCTGGCCTGCTTCTCTCGGCCTTCGGTGCGGGCGCCAGCATTCGTGCGAGCCTGCGACACCGTTTGTGCCGAAGCATCGGCGGGTGGCGCCACACTTTCCTGGGCATTTGCGGCAGCGGCAGCGGACATCGACACCGCAATCAAAAGATACTTGAGCGATTTCATTTGAAAATCGAGAATTTTCATTTAAGACTCCTACGGTTAACTGTCACGAGAAAGACACTGTCTAAATTACGAATAACACAGAGAATCCTGGTTAAAGATCAACTGGACGGCTGCGCCTTGAGCAAGGCCCGGGCTCCATCGGCCATCACCAGCAGCGCACCGGCCAGCATCATCACATCCTTCAGAACCAGCCGGCCCGCTCCCGACAGGTAGGGGAAGCCGTGTTGGGCATCGCCCAGCGCCGCCACCCAGGCTTCAGGCGTGGTGAACAGGAAGGAAAGCGTCACGATGGGAGTCAGGAAGGCCAGGACGGCCCCCACGAAACCCAGCCGTCGCGAAAACAACCCCGCCAGGGTGAGCAGGCCGATGGACAGTTCCACCGTGCCCAAGCCCTTCGAGAAAACGTAAGTGCCGTTCGCGGTCTGCCAGGCCCGCTCGGCCGGCTTCAGCTCGCCCTCGTGGGTGAGGTGCGCCTTGTACTCCTTGGGGTGTTCGTAGAAGAAGAACATCACGGGGCTGTTGGCGACGAAGGGTGTGATGCTGTCCGCTTCGTAGGGCACGAACTTCAGCCCGCCGATCCACAAGAAGACAATCGCGATGGCGATGCGCATCAAGTGACTGCCAAAGCGGTTCGAACTGGCAAGCCAGACAAGCAAGGGACGGAAAGAGTGGGCCATGTTCGGTGCTCAGGCGTTGGCCTGCTCCTCGCCGGTGGTGTCGAAGGCATCGAGCGCGCGGGTCGAATAAACCATGGCCGCTCCAGCGTTGATGGCCACGGCCACGCCGAGGGCCTCGGCGATCTCCTCCTTCGTCGCGCCGAACTTGTGGGCGCTGGCGGTGTGCACGGCGATACAGCCGTCGCAGCGCAAGCTGATGGCAACCGCCATG
Source organism: Paraburkholderia sp. RL18-085-BIA-A (assembly GCF_046027075.1). Lineage (NCBI taxonomy): Bacteria > Pseudomonadati > Pseudomonadota > Betaproteobacteria > Burkholderiales > Burkholderiaceae > Paraburkholderia > Paraburkholderia sp. RL18-085-BIA-A. The sequence goes on from NZ_JARESU010000200.1 coordinate 3,282, forward strand.
GCGATCAGCTCGCGTGTCTTGTCGTCGAGGTGACCGGTCTTCTGGGCAGCGCCGACTAGGGCGACATAGCCCTTGATTGTGTCCGGGCTGAGCTTGCCGAAGCCGCTGACACCGGTGGCAAGTTGCTTGCGATACTGGGTCCAGTCGTGCATGTGCATGTAGATCTCTCGTTGGGTGTAGGTGACACACATAGTAGATATCAAAAGGAAATAGCTTATGTTCTCGACGCGCAATTCGTATGCCGATCGGCTCAATGAGCAGGACGGTGCGCACCGTGGTTCACCGCCCGCCCGCGACTCGTTGAGTGCCATCGCCCCGCTGCTACGAGTGCGGCCAGAAGTTCAGGAGGTGTGCCGGTTCACCTCGCAATGGAAGACCGTGCAGGAAGCGGAATCTCCGGGCTGCGCTCAGTTTCATATTGTGACCAAGGGTAGCTGCCGCCTTGAACTGCAGGGTGGGAAGTGCTTCCAGCTGGCGTAGACCGCAGGAAATGTGTCACAGCTTCGCCAGGACATTTTTCGATCGGAGGCGCTCCCTCCGTTGAACGAGAGGATGTCTCGAAGTTTTCAGGTGATGGCGCATGCAAAGGACTAGTGTCAGCGCACATGCCGGCGAAAGCGTCAATGATGGGCTGCTGTACGCGCTTCCACGTATGAATATGAAGCCGATCGACGAACCCTGTCGACAGATGTCAAGGCCATCATCCCGAACAACGCTCAACGTATAGCCGAGTGAACGCTCTGCGCTGCTGCAGATGCATCGGCCGAGCCTTGTTTGGGCACCACCCTTGACCGCCTGACCGCTCGCGACAATACGGGCAACGGTACGCCTCTTCGAGAAGCTGTAGTCCCACGTGATGAAGGGCTTGTCGGCCGCAGCGCCGTAGACCGACGCAAAAGTGTCACCGTTTCAGCAGTAATTTTGTCGATCTGCCTAAACTAGCCGCTGACGGCGACCTGATCACAGTTTTGGTGCGAGACAGTGAGCGAGCTGACGGCGTCGCCGCCCGCGACGAACGCATTGACAGCCGAAATTCCCTTGGGTCGTCACGGTGGTCATCGACTTGAAGCGACACGTGAAAGTTCGCTCTGATTGAGCTACAGTAACCCCCGCTCAAAGTAGAGCTGCGTGATCGCCCGTCGATGTTCCCACGGCATCGGTTGTAGCTTGTCAGGTGACCATTTCCGACTGCCGTACGCTGCCCCGCAATTTGCACGGTTCTGTTGCAATAAGGCGATCCGCTATGATGTGCGGAACAACATGAACGGCTGAATGCTCGATGAACACGTTGAATCCGGCGGTGGCCCGAGTGCTCAAATGCCTGCATTATCCGCTCGATATAATACTGACCTGCGTGCGCTGGTACGTGGCCTATCCGCTGAGCCTGCGGAATCTCGAAGACATGATGACTGAGCGCGGCGTTTCGGTCGATCATTCGACCGTGCACCGCTGGGCCGTGAAGTTGTTGCCGGTGCTGGAGAAAGCGTTTCGCCTGCGCAAGCGACCGGTTGGCAAGAGCTGGCGCATGGACGAGACGTACATTCGCGTCAAGGGCGGATGGCGATATCTTTACCGGGCCGTCGACAAGGACGGCAACACCATCGACTTTCTGCTGCGCGCCCACCGGGACAAGACTGCAGCCCGACGTTACTTTGAAAAATCGATCGCCCGGAATGGCGCGCCCGAGACGGTGACCATCGACAAAAGCGGCGCCAATCTCGCTGCACTCGAAGCCATCAATGATGATCGTGAAACGCCCATCAGGATCCGCCAGTCTAAATATCTCAACAACCTGGTCGAGAAGGACCATCGGGCGATCAAGCGACGAACCAGACCCATGCTGGGATTCAAAACGTTTCGCTGTGCCCGGATCCTTCTGGCCGGCATTGAGATTATGCACATGATCGTCAAAGGACAGATGAAACGTGCTCGCGGAACCCATTCGTCCACCGCTGATCAATTCTACGAACTGGCAACATAAGCAATACTTCGCATATCGATCAACTTTCCTCCGCGAGCCTTACTGCGACAAACCCACTTTTCCGCTACCACGCGCAGCAAACGTGGGCCATCGACGCTTCCGGGAGAGTTCGCGATGTACTCGCTTAGGTTGGGACTGGTAGTCGGGCTTCTCGCGGGCACATGCTTACGGCCAGCATCCGCCTACGATTTCGGCCGTCCGGCGACGCCGGGCGAAATCAAGCTCTGGGATATCGACATCCGGCCTGATGGCAGGGGACTGCCCGCAGGGAGCGGCACCGTCGCAGGGAGCGGCACCGTCGCTCATGGCCAAGCATTGTACGAACAAAACGGCGCGGCCTGTCATGGGGCGCACGGAGAAGGCGGTTTCGGAGACCGGCTCGTAGGCGGCCAAGGCACACTGACATCGGATCATCCCGTTAAGACGATCGGCAGTTATTGGCCCTATGCCACGACGCTGATCGACTATATTCGACGCGGCATGCCCTATCAGGCGCCCGGGTCGCTTAGCCTCGACGATTACTACGCCTTGACGGCCTATTTACTGGATCAGAACGGCATTCATCCACCCGGGGGTAGCCTTGACCAGGACTCGCTGCTCAAGATCAGGATGCCGAATCGGGATGGATTCATTCCGGAGCCGGAATTCGTAAAATTCAAGACGCCGCGATAAAGCAAAGCCATCCCGGCGTTATGCACCCACTCCTCAATTTTCTTATTCGACATGACGACATTATCTTTTATCCGCGTAGCAACAAGGCTCATCTTTACGATGGCCGCCTTCTGGACACTTCAAAACATGACTGCACAGGCCCAGGAAACGCCCTATCCGGCTCGGACCCAGACGTTGACGAGTCAACACGATTTCCCGACGACGGTATCGCGCTTGAACGAAGCACTGGCTTCACACGGAGTTACATTGTTTGCCGACATCGATCAAAGCGCGGCAGCTGCCCACGCCGGGACCACATTGAGGTCAACACGACTCTTTCTCTTCGGAAATCCGAAGGGCGGCACGCCACTCATGCAGGCCAATCCCCACGCGGCCGTGGAGTTGCCGCTGCGCGCAGTCGTCTGGGAGGACGACCACGGCACGACCCGTATTGACTATCAGGATGTCAGCGGCGTCCTGAGCTCGGATTACGGTCTGCCGCAGAAAATGGTAGCGCCGTTGGCCGCTGTGCGCGTGCTGCTGGAGGGTGTGGCGGGGGGGAAGTGATCGCACTACTGCGATACGAACACTTTAATGTGACAACGCCGGCTCGAGATATGCGCCTGGGTTGTCCGGCCGACCTGGGCGTGCTATAGAAGCGCCGACGTATGCCCGCGGATTGCGGGCATACTGCCTTTGGCTATCGACCCAATAGTGCATCCAGATTGCCCGCGTCTTCCAGTGCCCGTAGATCGTCGAAACCACCGACATGCGTTATGCCGACGAAGATCTGCGGTACCCTGCGGCGTCCGGTTCGGCCCGCCAGTGCAGCCGCAGCGGAGCGGTCGCCTTCGATACTGATTTCGTTGTACGTCACGCCTCTGCCTTTCAGCAGCGCTTTCGCAGCGATGCAATACGGACACGTCGGCGTGGTGTAGATCGTTACATTGCTCATGGAATCCACCATTCGTTAGTGATGGCGCGCATCACCTCGCACCACGTTGAAGGTTGAAACACGGGGTTACTTCCTTCCGCGGAAGACGTCCCCAAGCGGTGGCTGACCGTTCGCAACAGCGCGCACACGGATCGCACGGAAACCCGATGCGCTATAACCGGTGATTTCCGGACCATATGCGCTGTCCACGGCAGCTTGCGTCTCTGCGCGATGCGCCACATGTGTCAACGCGGCGTCCGGCGCTGCGTCGGGATAGTGCGCAACGCTTTGCGGGTATTGGCCAGCCTGTTCGGCCGCAACCAGCTCGGCGCGCACCTGCGCGCGGATAGTGGATGCGCCTGCGGTGTCGGCGTGGCTCAATGAGGGAAGACTGAAAGCCGATGCGATCAGCAATGCGTAGTAAGCGCGTTTCATGATGAAGCTCCTTGAAGAGGGTACCGTGGGGACGGCGTGACTGAACTATAAAATTCGGTCCTTCCCGCGTGAATACCGGGACGGCTCATCAGGATGCTCATTCGGCTCAATGCACAGACTGCCGATGCAGATGAAGGGGCGGGCTGCCGATGCGACTGTTCTAGGCCGCTTCGACGTTGCCGCCCAAGGTTCGGTAGTGTGACGGCGTCACGCCGATCAGGCGTTTGAAAATCCGTTGGAATGCGGCGCTTGACTGGTAGCCGACCATCTCGCCGATCTCGGCGACCCCCAGACCTGACTCAATCAGCTTGCGGCCGGCGAGGGTCATACGGATGTCGGTGAGTATGTCGGTCGCCGAGCGTCCGATCACCTCCTGGAATTGCTGCACAAAGGTCGCTCGCGACATATTGCATAAGGTGGCGAGCTGATCGAGCGTCCACGGCTTCTCTGGCGCTTCGAAAATTGCCGAAACCGCTGGCTGCAGGCTCGGCCGCGCAGCGAGCGCAAGCAAGCCATGTGGCGGTTGCGAGCCGGTGCCCGCAAAGTGCAAGGTCAAGGCGAATAGCGCAGCTGACAGATGGCTCACCAGCGCCTCGCTGCCTGGACCCTCGTCGACCGACTCCTCCCGCATGAGCTGAATCAGCCGCTCGAGCCGCGTGTCGGCCAGCGTTCCCGTAGCTTCACCATCGCCGTTCAAGGTGGCGCCGGCGCGGTGTGTGCTACGCACCACGAGACGTCCTGGCAAATGCTCGCGCAGCAGCCGGTCAGGCACTGCGCCATCCAGAAACCGGCCGCACAGGATATCGGCACGCGCGCCCGAACCTTCGTTCTCCTCCACCACCAGCGAGACGTCCTGCCGATGCAACGCTGGTGCCGGTGGTCGTCCGCTGCCGTCGTAAAGCCGGTGCGAGCCGCCCGCCGGAAACAGGATGATGTCCCCCGCCGTCAGTTGCTCGGACGGACCATCACCGTATTCCAGCACTGCCTGACCCGAAACCAGCACGTGATAGGGAATCTCCCGCCCGGCGGCGTTACCTTGCGCGATCGACCACGGCGCACCGAAATGGCAGCGCACGTCCAGGCGGCCTCGGACGGGAATGAGAGAGAGGACTCGACTTAGCAGATCCATATGAGCCGTTTGAGCAGATTCTTGCGTCGTTTGAGGATTAGCGCCGGGAGCATATCTGCTTACAGTGTCAACAACCTGAGCAGTCTGATTCTACCCGAGCAACCGTCACGACGAGTTTGCGGTGCTCTCTCCTGTTATCGCACCGTGGTTTAGAGGATCTTATGAAAACAGTTCATACCGATGTGGCCATTATTGGCGCCGGCAGTGCCGGCTTGCCGGCGTATCGTGCCGCCAAGGCGGCGGGCGCTTCCGCGCTCCTGATTGAAGGAGGACCGCACGGCACCACCTGCGCGCGGGTCGGGTGCATGCCTTCGAAGCTGCTGATCGCCGCGGCCGAGGCTGCCCATGCCGCGCAGCATACCGCGCCATTCGGCGTACACGTTGACGGCGCCATTCGCATCGACGGTCGTGAGGTCATGCAGCGGGTGAAAAGCGAACGCGACCGTCTGGTGGGTTTTGTGCTTGACAGCGTAGAGGCGATTCCGGCCGGCGACAAACTGACTGGGTACGCCCGTTTCATCGACGACGGCCTGCTGCAGGTTGGAGACCATACACGCGCGCGGGTGCGTTGGTCCGCTCACGGATCCAGCGATCAAGGCGTATGCCGAACGGACATTCCAGAACTCGTTCCGTTTCGAGGCGCAGGCGGAAGTCGAAGCGGTATCGCGTATAGGCGACAACGTGCAGATTCGCTTTCGGACCGGCACCGGCGAAACGGTCGAGGACACATTCGAGTACGTCCTCGTCACGGCTGGTCGCAGGCCGAATTTCGACCGGCTCGCGCTGCACAATACCTCCCTCACGCTCGATAGCCACGGGGTGCCTGTGTATGATCCGCGTACGCTGCAGGCGGGCAAGCATCCGGTCTTCATCGCCGGCGACGCAAACGGCGTGTTACCGCTGTTGCACGAAGCCGCGGACGAAGGCCGGGGCGCCGCCACGAATGCTGCCCGGTTCCCCGCTATCGCGCCGATGACGCGTCGCGCACCGATCGCCGTGCTGTTCTCGAACCCGGGAATTGCAATGGTCGGCGCCCGGCAAGCCGATCTCGAGGCCGGCACGTTCGTGACCGGCGAAGTCAGCTTCGAAGACCAGGGGCGCAGCCGTGTGATGTTAAAGAACCGCGGCTTGATGCATGTGTATGTGGACAAAACGAGCCGTCAGTTTGTGGGCGCGGAATGGATCGGTCCGGACGCGGAGCATATCGCCCACCTGCTCGCATGGGCGTTGCAAATGAAGCTGACGGTCGACGCGATGCTGGAGATGCCCTTCTATCACCCGGTGGTTGAAGAAGGGCTGCGCACAGCGCTGCGTCAGGCGGTGGCCGCGCTGCAGGTTGCGTAATGGAGGTTGCGGCGCGAGGCAATGGCGGCCGAGACAGCGCACACCGAGCGCGACCGACCAATACCTCCGGCTAGGTTGCATAGTTCAAGGTGCACCTTCAGCTTCCCCAAGGTACAGCTTTCATCTTTCCGGTCATTCGCATCGTGTTCGACTCTTCTTGTCGCTGCTCGGCATTGCGTTCGAGACCGTCGAGGTCGACCTCAAATCGCGCAAGCAAAAATCGCCCGAGCATCTACGCCTGAACCGCTTTGGCCAGGTGCCGGTTCTCGTAGACAGAGACGAGGTAATCGCTGACTCTACTGCCATCCTTGTGTACCTTGCCAGAAAATATGGTGCGAGGAGCTGGCTGCCGGAAAGCCCGAGCGATGCTGCGCGTGTGCAACGCTGGTCGTCAATAGCATCAGGCGAGATCACCTATGGCGTCGCAGCAGCCCGTCTCATCACGCTCTTCAGTGCGCCACGCAATGCGGAAGAAGTGATCGACCGCGGGCATGCCGCCCTGCAGGTGATGGAGGATGAACTTGCTGGACGCGAATGGCTCGCCGCCGAGACGCCGACGATCGCTGACGTTGCGCTGTACAGCTACGTCGAGCGGGCACCAGAAGGCAACATCGATACTTCGGTTTATCACAACATCCACCGCTGGTTGCCCCGGGTCGAAGCACTGCCGGGATTCGTCGCGTTCGAAAAATCGCCAGTTGGGCTGGAAGCGAACCGCAGCGGCCCAGTCCTGGGCTGACGCGCGGTCTGGGGACCTTAGAAGCACAGCCACGCCGAGAACCGTGCGCAGCGCTCATCGCAACGCGTAAGCCTCGTAGACGGCCGTGCGAAATTACTTCAGGACACGACATGCAGGAGCCGATTTGAAACTCGACTTGATTGAAACCGCCAGACTCGATTTAGCCGAGAACCTGACGACGAACCGCGTGTTGCATCTCACCGCCACCGACGACCCGCACTGGAGAGGTGTCGTGACGTTAGCGCCATCAAACCTGTACGCCGTGCCACCACGCTCGAGACACGATGTCTACGTGCTGCGCGGCAGCGTCGAGGCGGGTAGCGACCTCCTCGACCAGGGTGAGTTTGTCAGCCTGTGCGAAGCCGGCGTGCTGCGAGCCGGCAGCGAAGGCGTCAGGTTGTTCATCTATCGCGAGACCGCCCCCGTTCATTGCGAAACAATTACGCAGCATGCGAATGATCGTGAGTGGTACGCGGGGCAGAACCCCCGTATGCGGGTAGCGCCACTGTCGTCCAGAGGACACCGCTTGACACTGGTGGCGTGGGAACCGGATACCCACACGCGCGATCACGGCCACCAGAACGGCGAAGAGATTCTGGTGCTGAGTGGTGAGCTGCGCAGCCACGACCAGCGGTATCCTGCCGGCACGTGGATACGCCTCCATCCAGGCGCGCGCGATGAACCGTTCACCGAAATACCAACGGTTATCATGTTGCGCAACGGCCACCTGGAAGGTGCGCGAATAACCGGTGCGTGACACCGCCCTGCCCGCTTCGCGGACAACACGGGCATAGGGTGTCACGCAAGCTTGACTGCGATTTCTAGCGTTTCGAAACGACAGCGGACGGATACAGCGTCTCAAGCGTGCTTTGAAAGGTCGCCTGGGAGAATGG
>NZ_JARESU010000201.1:0-11378 GCF_046027075.1 Paraburkholderia sp. RL18-085-BIA-A
TCGGTACGGCAAAAATGGTGTTCGTTAAAGGTCGCACCCGCGGGCAAACGCCCGCATGATTTTCAAGCGCGTATTGCAAACGCAAGGTTAGCGTTATACGGGGGTCGCAACCGCAGCATTTCGATGAAAAAAAATATAAGAACGGGACGCTTCGTGTCGAAGCCACCGGCAGGTGCGGACGTTCCTGTCGCTTCGAAACACGCAACACTGACGGGGCACACGTCCCGTCAAGTCCGCCATACCAAGCCCACGCTGGGCGACACCCGCACGACGGAATTGGTGCCATGCGCGCGGCCGCCCTAAACATGCGGCACCAACGTCGCAAAACCGCGCTCGTCAATCGCCTGACGAGCGACCGACACGCGAACGCGAGCGGCGCATGCGTGACTTTCGCAACCCGAAACGCACAAGATTTTTTCTCGTGCCTCGGGCCGATCCAATAACATTCGGCGCTCAAGCGGCATCTGCTGAGCGCTTTACTTTGTCGCAGAAAACTCGCAGCCCGGTTCGTTGCACGGCGCGAATTCACCGAAGTCGTCCAAAATCCGTCCGCTGCTTTCTGACCAGTAGTCGTATTCGCCGTCGTGCCGCCTCACTCTCGACAAGTCGACAAAGCCTTATTGATCTACGAATCTGATCCAATGGTTGCGGTATGCGCCGATTTCAGTTGCACGGATTTACCGAGCTTCGCAGCCGGCGGAACCTCCGGGAACGCCGTCTCCCAGCCACCGCCGAGGGCCTTATAGAGGGAGACGAGATTGACCGAGGCGATTGCACGGCTTTGCGCCAGATCGCTTTCGGCGTTCAGCAGGTCCCTCTGTACGGTGAGCACGTTGAGGAAATCGATCGCACCCTCGCGATAGCGTTGCTGCGCGACCCCGAGTGCGACCTGGTCCTGCTGCACCACGTCCTTCAGCTGGTCGCGACGGAGCTGTTCGGCATCGTAGGCCGACAGCGCGTCATCCACTTCATGCCAGGCCTGCAATACCGTACGCTGGAAGACGATCGCCGCTTCCTGTTGCTGAGCCTTGCGCAACTCGAGGGTGCCCTTGAGTCTTCCGCCCTGGAAAATGGGCAGCGAGATGGAAGGACCGAGGACGAACTGATGTGACGCCCAGTCACCCAGACTGGAAAGCTGGAGCGACTGAAAGCCGAGGCTGCCCGTGAGCGAGATCTGCGGATAGAAATCAGCCTGCGCGACGCCTATCTCCGCCGTCGCGGCGTGCAGTTGGGCTTCCGCCCGCCGGATATCCGGCCGCCGTCGTACAAGTTCCGACGGAAAGCCGATCGGCGCGCGGACCGGCAGGGACGGAATGTCGCGCGCGTCCTCCAAGGTCTGTCCGAGCGCACCAGGTTCCTCGCCGAGCAGGAAGCTTAGTGCGTTAACCAGCGCATCGCGGCGCGTCTGCAGCGGCGGCAGCCGCGCTGCGATTGATGCAACCTGCGCCGAGGCGTTGGCGACGTCGAGGTTGGTCGTGACTCCCTCGGTCAACCGCAGGCGGGTCAGCTTGACGGTGTCGCGGGCAAGCGCAAGGTTCTTGTTCGTGATGCCGAGCAGGGTCTGCGTGGCGCGCAGCTCGATGTAGTCGCGGGCAAGCTCGGCCTGCGCGGAAAGCAAGGCACCGCGGCGGTCCTCAACCGATGCCTGCATGGCCGCGTTGGCTGCTTCCACGCCGCGCCGTGCGTGGCCCCACAGGTCCAACTCCCAGGACGCGTCGAAGCCGTACTGCCACAGGTTGTACGGCGGCGATCCGCTCGTGCCGGGCAAGCTCGCGACACCGAATGCGGTGTCGCCACTCGCGGATTCGGGCTGTGCTCCGACAGGATTGACGCCCAGCAGCGAAACAATGCCGTTCGGGCTCGCCTGCTCACGGTTGTAGGACGCCGCACCGCCGATCATCGGGTATTGCTCCGCACCGGCGATGCGCAACCCGGCGCGGCTTTGCAGGAGCCGCGCCGAGGCGGCCTGCACGTCGAGATTGTCCGTAGCGAGACGCGACTCCAACGCGACCAGCTCAGGGTCGCCCAACAGGGACCACCACTCGGGCGCGAGCGTTGCTTCTACGGGTCGGCTCGGCGCCTGGGCGTGGTTGGCGCGGGTGAAATCGCTCGGCGCCGCGACTTTGGGCCGCTGGAAGTCGGGTCCGACCGTGCATCCGGCGAGCATGGCACCCGACAGCAGGGCTAGCAGAACGGGCCGAATAAAAAGTGAGCGCTCGGTCAATTTGTCCCCGTCCTCTCCGCCGAGGCATCACTTGCGGCTACATTGACAGTCGGCTCGACCGAAAGCCCCACGCGCAATCGGGCTGCCCCGGATTGTCCGGGATCGAGGGTAATCTTGACCGGCAGGCGTTGCACGATCTTGGTGAAGTTGCCAGTCGCGTTATCCGGCGCAATCGGCGCGAACGCGACGCCCGTCGCCGGCGCAAGGCTGTCGACGTGGCCCTTCAGGACAAGACCCGGAAAGCTGTCCACGGTGATGCGCGCCGGCTGACCAAGGCGCATACGGGCAAGCTGATTCTCCTGAAAATTGGCGATGACATAGGCCTGCGACAGCGGCACCACTGCCAGCAACGGCGTGCCCGCGCCGACGATCGCCCCCACGCGGATCGAGCGCTGGCCGACCATACCGTCGATCGGCGCGCGGATTTCCGTATAGGAGAGGTTGAGCTTCGCCTGATCGAGCGCGGCCTGCGCGCGTGCCAACGCACCGAGGGCCTTGTCACGCCCCGCACGCAGGATGTCGAGCTGCTGCTGGGCGGCAAGCAGCGCGGCAAGGTCGCGATCCTGGCCGGCTTGTTGCTGGTCGAGTGCGGTCACCGCGTGCTGTTGCTCCTCCATAGTGCCAGCGCCGCCCGCGGAGAGATCGCGGTAGCGCGTAGCGTTGGCGCGCGCGAAGGCAATGGCGGCCCGGTCGGAGCGCAAGGTCGCTTGTGCCTGTGTCACGAGCGCGGGATGTTGCGCAATCCGCGCATCAAAATCACCTACGGCGGCCATCGCTACCTTCAGGTCGCCCTCCGCGCTGCCAAGCGCGGCGCGATAATCCCGGTCATCAATGCGGGCGAGTAGCTGACCTGCCTTCACCACCTGATTGTCATCGACCAGCACTTCGGCAATCTGGCCGGCCACACGCGGCGCGACGAGCGTGTAATCGGCGCTGACATAGGCGTCGTTCGTCGTCTCGGCGCCGGGTTTGGCGACCAGCTTTGTGCCACCCCAGCCACAACCTACTAATAGCAAGGCTAAGGCCCCCAGCAAGACCGGCTTTCGGGATGGTTGACTTGGTAATGACATGTTCGATGCGTTCAGCGGGAAGTTGTTTGCGTGGCTGCGCGAGGCGGACGAACGCGCACAGGCACGATGGGAATGAGCAGCACAAGGGCGATGGCAATGGCCGCCATGACGAGATAGAGGTCGGCCGACATGAGCACGACCGCCTGCGCGTGAATCCGCCCGGTCAGATCGGCAAACGTCCCCATCGGATCGCCGCGTTGCCCGGCGGTCAACGGTTCGCTGCCCACCCGGTCGACGAGCATCACGGAATGATAGTGCTCGCGCGCGGTACCCAGTCCTTCCACCAGGCCGGTGCCGACCGCCGCGGCAAAGCCTTTCACCATGTTGAACATGGCCGAGGCGAATGGGCCCTCCGTTGGCGGCAGGCCGGTAGTGACTTCCATCAGCAGCGGAATCACGGCCATCGGCTCGCCGACCGTCAGAAGCGCCTGGAGCAGGTAGAAGTTCTCGCGCACCCAGTCCGAGGTCATGAAGCTGCCCAGGACGCAAGAGACCACCATAAGGGTGAGGCCAAGGCCCAGCACCCAGCGGCAATCGACGCGTTCGATGTTGAGGATCGCAGCCGTAACAGGCAACGCGATGAGTTGAGGCAGGGCCACGACCAGCGCCAGCGGCGCGATCTGCAGCGGCCGATAGCCGCGCACCTCGGCGAGATAGTCGCCGGGGATGACGGCCACGCCCAGTAGAACCACCAGCACGCCGGCAAGCGTGACCAGCGAATGCGTGAAATTGCGTTGGGCCAACATTCGCAGCTTGAAGAAAGGCAGCGGGTGCGACCACTCATTCAACAGGAACAAGCAGAACAACAGGCCTCCTCCACCCAGCATCATGCAGATCAGCGGCGAGTTCAGCCAATCCAGCCGGTCACCCTGGTACAGCCCGATCACCAGCATCGAGATGGCGGGAAAGCCGGTGAGGAAGCCAACCCAATTGAACGAGCGGATGCGCTCCAGCCTCAGCGAATCTTGCGGCAGGCCATAGGCGATGGCCGCACTGCTCACGAGGCAAAGGGGCACCACCTGCCAGAACACCATGCGCCAATTGACGTATTCGGTCCATAGAGCGGCTAAGGGCGTGCCCAGGTTGGGTCCGAACGTAGCGGTGAGCGCATAGCCGGCGAGTCCATAAAGCTTGATGTTGGGCGGCAGGTAGCGCAGCGCTGCGGTCATCAGCATCGGCGGCAGGCAGCCCCCGGCCAGCCCCTGGAGCGCTCTGAGGACAGCGAGCGTCTCGACATTGGGAGCGAACGGGCAAAGCAGGCCCAGCAGCGCGAACATCAGCGCCGCGCCGATAGTGAAACGCCGCAGTGAAAACGTGATGGAGCACCAGGGCGCGAACGCCATGGCGGAGACGTTGGTGGCCTCAAAGAGAGCTGTCAGCCAGGTTCCCTCGTCGTGGCCGATCGAGAGTGCGCCGCGCACGTCCGTCATCGCCACTTCGGTGACGTGCTCGTTCAGCCCGGCCGCGAGCGAAGTGAGCAGCATGCCCAGCAGTCCAATCGCAATCCGTAGCCCGAAAGCGGGTGGCGCGGGTGGCGCGGGTGGCGCAGGCGCGACAGGCATCCGCTGGCTCGGCGCGGGTGCCAAGACTTCGGCAGGCGTCATACTGACGAGCCAGCACACGCGAACCTGGCGTTGGCGGGCTCCCTAGGGCCGTCGGTGAGGCTGAACGCTGCCATGGGTGCGGCGCCGCCACAAATAGGCTTGAACAGGGACCAGATGGTGGCGAACAAATCTCGACGCGAACTCGGCACGGCTTACACTCAGCGTATGTAGTGGATTACCCTTACTCTAGCAATTCCAACCTTGGCTATCTCGTTAAAAAATGCCAACGTTCGTCGCGATACGGACAACCCTCTATTTTTTACTCAGTTAATCTGACTTCGGAATAGCTACATTCGTCGCACTATGGACCACAGATTTCGAACCATTGAGGATTGCCACCGCTCGCCCCGCGCGATTGCGGCCTTGGCAAGCGATTACCCGCATGGCCATTACATCGCTCCGCACCGCCACCTACGTGCGCAGCTGATTCATGCGATGACCGGCGTGATGACGGTCATGAGCGAACACGGGAGTTGGGTCGTGCCGACGGGCCGCGCCGTCTGGATGCCGGCCGGGTCCGACCATGCGGTCCGTTTTTTCGGCGACGTCAGCATGCGCACGGTCTATGTGACCCCCGACGCCCGCCCCAGCCTCCCGGGCGGCTGCGAGGTCATTGAAGTGTCGCCCTTTATGCGTGAGGCAATCGTCGCCGCGACGCGCATACCTCTGAACTACGGGTTCGGCGGTAGGGATCACCGTGTCATGGAGCTGATTCTTGACGAACTCGAGGCAGCGCCACGGCTGCAGTTGCATGTACCTATGCCTCGAGACCCGCGGCTCATGCGCCTGTGCGAGCATCTGATCGCAAGCCCTTCCCGACCGGTGACGCTCGCAGGTCTTGCCGCCGGAATCAACGTCAGCGAGCGAACGCTTGCCCGCCTGTTCCATCGCGAACTCGGGATGAGCTTCGGCCAGTGGCTGCGCCGCATGCGCCTGTTGCTAAGCCTGCCACGCCTCGCGGCGGGCGTGCCCGTGTTGCAGGTCGCGCTGGAGCATGGCTACGATAGTCCCAGCGCCTACTCCGCGATGTTCCGGCGCACGCTCGGCATCGCGCCGACCGCTTACCTGAACGCGCAATAACTGAGCCGTTGTTGTCCGGGATTCAAGTTGCACAAGCACAGCAAAACAATCAGGGGGAGATATGCTGTGCCGGCTACCGATTTCCGCGCGACGTGATCAGCTATGCCGTGTGGCTGTACTACCATTTTCCGTTGAGCCTGCGCATGGACGACGAGCTGCTGGCGGCTCACGGCATTGACCTTATCTACGAGACGGTGCGACGCTGGTCGGTGAAATTTGGCCTGGGTATCGCCCGGCGCATTAGATCTACCGCGCTGGCCCGAGGTGACAAGTGGCATCTCGACGAGGTGGTAGTCACTACCAACGGCAAGAAGCACTGGCTGTGGCGCGCGGTAGACCAGCATGGCGCGGTGCTCGATGTACTGGTGCAAAGCCGGCGACACAGGCATGCGGCCAGGCGGCCGATGCGAAAGCTGCTCAGGAAGCACGGACGCTCACCGCGTGTACTGGTCACCGACAAGCTCGGGAGCCACGCCGCAGCAAACAGGGATCTGAGGCTCAGCGTGGAACACCGGCAGCGAGTTCTGCAATATCCGTGGAATACCTCATCGGATTCGTGCGCGACAGCATCAGTGAATGCGTTGCTGATTTCCAAATTGACCAGAATCAATCGAACGAAAACCAGCATCGTTCTCGACGAGCGGCGCGCGATCGACATTCGCGAGACGGTCGGGCATGCCCGGTTTCCTGCCGAGCGGTTTTGACGTTTCGGGATTGATGGCGCTGAGATAGACGGTTAGTTGCATTGAGCAAAGCCGGTTTGATGCGTCAGGTTGCGGTTTGTGAAAGACCGGTATGGTGAAAACCGACTATCGCTCGTGGTGCGGCGGCTTGGGTGGGCTAGTCAGAGAGCGAGGCGCAAAGAGTCGCTCGTCCCAAACCACCGGGCGGGGAGCCGAGACGGTGATCCGCGCAGTATCCGGATGGGCCGGATTCACCAACGCGGTCTAAACGTAATCGTGCGCGAAGACTCAGATGGCCCCGAAAAAACCTAACCCCCAGCGCAATGTTCCAGCAAAGCCGATCCGACTGTGCTCGCCTGCAGGCCCCGCCTTTGCCTTGTTGCGGTCGCCGTCGATATCGCAGACCACCTCTACCTGATACGCTGCGCCCCAGGCACGCGACACAGCTTCTCGGCGCGGGGACGCGCCGTTGCCGCAGGGGCGGCTGACGCCTTCGTTGGCGATTGCGCAGAGCGCAGGCCGGTGCGAGGCGCTGAACCGGGACATTCGTATACCGAGGGTCCGGCACACGGTTGACAGATACGGCTTCGCCGGGCCCGCGTACCGCGTCGCCGCCGCTACGAACGCAGCTTCGCCGACGCGGCCGCGCAACCCACTCGAGCGGCCGTCGGCGCGTTCATTCTGCACGCGCACTAGATGCTCCATGACCCGCTCTTCCCACACTTCACGGTGTGCACACGATGGCTGTCATCAGCAAGGGAATGACAGCACGGACAACTGCAGTGCTCCCCGCTTCGGTGAGGTGACGCTTTACGGAATCTGCCGAGCCCAGCACCACCACACCGTAAAGTGGATCGGACGGGAGTTTGCCTCCGCCGGTTTTGAACATTGGATCGCCGGGTTGATACCCGAAGACCGCACGGACAGGGAGCCCGAAAGCAGTCAGGCGGGCGTCGTGGGTCGGACGGAACGCATTGACCGAATCCGGCTCAACGCGCATCGCTGGGGTTTCGATCGACTGACCGTTGAGGAGACCCGCTACGAAGTCATGTGCGTTCCCATCGCACTCTAGCTGGTCGTCCAGTGCATGACCGAAAGCTGCCGCCGGAAAAATAACAACGATTGCCAGAAGCCGTAAGATTTTTCGCATGACACCCATTCCGTAGTCGATCCCACCATCCCAAGACGCCGCCCGACGCGCACTGTCCCCCTATCGGCCTGCGACGGCCCCTTGAGGACAAGCATTCTCCGTACCACTTCGGATTGTCGCCAAGGCCTGGTCACAATCATAGATACTAGATGTTCCACGCACGGCGGTCGCACAACCTTGCGTGTCGCGGCAAGCGACGCGAGCAAGAGAACAACCGCTGCCATGTCATTGACCGTCAGCTCGGGCGAAGCGATATCCTCCTCAGGTGCTCGTCGCGCATGGAGCCTTGCGTGATCCCTTGCGTCGCTGCGCCAGCAGCGATGAAGCGGTTCCTTCGTTTGCCCAAGATCATGCCGGGCAAAATTTGCATCGACCTGCATGTGCTCGGCCTGGAACCCGGTAGCCGACTACACGTGAACCGGCAAGAATTATGAAGCGCTGCGGCGAATATCCAAGTGCTCACCAAAAAGCAAGCCGAACCGTTGGCCGCATCGCGGTCACACTGCTGGTGCAGATTCCGAAAACAGATGGGGACTCAATCAGGCGCTTTTCCGGCACAACGGTAACGGCGCACCCGCCGATGATAGGCGCCGCGCATTAGCAGTGGCCTGAGGGCGGCGCTATGATGAGACGTCGTCAGCCATCCTGGCGGTGATGACAGGGCGAACAGCGCGATCGTGACCCGCCGCCTCGATGCCTCAATGCTGTCATGCATCTTTCGTCGGAGTGAACTGACCGTTCGCTCGGCTCACTTCGCACACTGAGAAGAGGACGCACCATGAGCGATGGTATCGCAGAACTTTTCCAGCATTTGACGGCTGGCGTCTATGTAGTCGGCGTGGCGGATAGTGATCGCCGGAATGCGTTTACTGCCAGTTCAATCATGCAGGTTTCGTTTTCGCCGTTGCTTGTAGCTATCAGCATCAACCCAGAGCACGAGTCCTATAGGCTCCTTGGAAGAGGCCGGGTATTCGCCATCAGTGTGTTGGGTGCGCAGCAACAGGCACTCGCCGCACATTTCGGCACGCAGTCGGGGCGCACGGTCGACAAGCTCGCGTCGATACCGTGGCGGCCCGGCAAGACGGGCGCACCGCTGTTGCTCGACGCGCTGGCTCACTTCGAGTGCCAGATGATCAGCGACATCGAGGCTGGAGACCATCGACTGGTGCTGGGCCGCGTGATCGACGGGACGATAGTCAGCCCGGACGGGCACCCTCTGATATACGCTCAAACCGGCGACCTGGACATGAGCGCGGATCTGTATCCGGAACAGTTTCGCTAACCATGCAAGCCCTTATTCGATCCGTCCTGTAAAGCAGCCTCGTCTTTCCCAGACGGACGCGTTGGGCCTTGCGCCTATGAAAAGCAGCCGACCTCGCGGCTCAGGCTACGCACCACCACCGAGAGAGCGCCATCATTATTCGCGTCCGACGAGGGCACATACTCGCCGCCATGCGACGCCAGGAAGCGCGCCCCGCAGGCGATGGCCTGGCCGGCTGCGATATGCACTCCTTCGCGCGAACCTTTCTGCGAGGGATACATCGTTCCGGGCACGCTCGATGCGCGCTGGCCGAGATGTGTGAAGTGGTGATCTTCTTCTACCAGAGTTCCCGCGGCGATATCAGGTCGCCGGCCTACCTGCAACTGCAACGCACGATCGCCGAGATACAGACGGTCATCGGAGATGAGTGTCTCGACATCGCCCAGACTTACCGCTCCACGAATCAGATCAAGCCTGTGCATGACCTCCGTCGCCGCCTCCAACCCAACCTGCTGCCCCGATACCTCGAACAGTTGATGTCCATCCCAGCGAGTGTTACGTCGCGAGAGCGAGGAACGGCGGCACACACTGACCGCATTGTCCTGCCCGATGTAGTCATCGACGCATTCTGGAAGGAGTGCGATCTGTTTGCGGTCGCGCATGCCGCGCATGAACGAAAGCCGAACGAAAAGAAAAAATCACTTAACGGTCATCTCGCGTCTATAAGGTCTCCGGCACGGCAAGAGGTGACAACTTCGTCGCCGCCGTCAATGGAGATTAAAGACATGACGCGTGCTCTATTCCCCACCTCGGCAACTCTGAAGGCGCTGGCCGCCGCGGCGGTCATCGGCCTCGCTTCGGCGAGCGCGCAAGCCGACGTGCCCGATCCCACCACGCAGATCACGCAAAGCGGCTTCTCGCCTGTGTATCTCGGCGTCGATGCCGAAGCCGCGACTGTGCCGTCCAATCCCGCGACTGCGGGCGGCAAGCCAACCATAAGCCGCGCGTATGTAATGCGCATTGATCTGCGCGCGCCGGGCGTGAGCGTCGAGACGACCGGGCATAGCGGATCGCTGATGACGACGTCGGAGACGATTTCGCAATTCGCCGCGCGCACCGACGTGCGACTCGCGATCAACGCGAACTTTTTCGCACCGTGCTGCGCGACAACGCCCGAGCCGAAGACGATCATCGGCTTGCTGGTGTCGCACGGCCAGATTGTGAGTCCGCTAACCAATGATCCGACGCAAAGCGAAGCGGTGCTCGCGATCACGCGCCAAGGCCGCGCATATCTCGCCGAAGCGCCGGAGATTTCAGCGCAGGATCTCAAGCTGATCGACACGGCGGTCGCGGGTTCGGCGATTCTGCTGAAAAACGGCCAGGACGTCAGCGCGCAAAGCCCGAACGAAGGCGATCCGCTTAATCCGAATCCACGCACGCTGGTCGGCTTGTCGCATCAGGGCCGCTTTCTCTACTTCGTCGTGATCGATGGGCGCGTCGCGGGTTATTCGACGGGCACGACCAACGCGCAATCGGCGCAACTGATGAAGGCGATAGGCGCGGATGATGCGATTAATCTCGACGGTGGTGGCTCGACCGAACTGGTGCGCGCCGATCAGATCGGCGTGCCGTTCATCGTCAATACGCCGAGTGGCGGTGCCGAACGGCTCGACGCCTCGGCAATCGGCGTGCATGCTTTAAAGCTGCCGGAAGCGCCGGGGTTGCCGTTTTAAGGCGCTTAACGTTTGAGAATGCGCCGGCTCCTCAAAAATAGCCGGCCGCTCACGCGCTCGGCTTTTTTCCGTTGGATTTGCGGCGGGTCGATGGCGTTTTCAGACCGACGTCGTATGGGAACTGTTTTTTTCACTGTTGAAATCAGATCCCTCGTGTCGACACGACCATGTTTTTAACCCGAGCGATCGTCCCGACATCGCCGGCCGCAAATTGGCTCCTCAGAGGCTCAGCTTTCCGCCATCCTCATGGCATTCATCGTCCTGGCAGCACCCGGTATTCATGACTCGCTTGAGGTTGTAGGCCAGCACCAGAAGGCTCATCTCCGTACTCACGCGTCCAAACGTCCTGGTCAGGAAGTGGGTGTAACCCATCCAGCGCTTGAGCGTATCGAACACATGCTCGACAGTACTTCTGCGGATGGTCATTGCCTCGCCTCCGCGTTGGGCTCGCATGTGGAGCGTGTCGAAACAACTGGACTTGCCCCTGCATGACCGGACATGCGGTCACGCTTAGGTTGGTGAATTTGCTCGCTGGCGAAACTCGCGTGGTGAGCAGTATTTCAGGGCGCTGTT
>NZ_JARESU010000202.1:0-11264 GCF_046027075.1 Paraburkholderia sp. RL18-085-BIA-A
CGCTTGATACCGCAGTGGTTGCCTGTGCTCCATGTTACGGGCGGCGGGTTCGTCGACGAGTGGACGGCGTAAGGGATTCATTGCGAAGCAACGTGATTCTTACTTCGGCGGACCAATGTCTTTCGCCGCCCGGCGGGACGTTACTTCTTTCGTTGCGACGCATGATGTGCGGGCTAGGTCTGTATGTATCTATTCGATATTGGGCATACGATGATGCTCTCACCACGTGCTTCCCTCAAGGTCGCCTGAATGCCCATGCATAGCGCGGTGAGTGGGAGATCATTGGGCTCGAGGCCAAACGGGATCCTCAAGTTTTGCTCCGAGCTCTTCCAGCGTAAAGAATGTGTAGGAAATGAATGTGGCGATTTCCACTGCTTGCTCCTGAGTCACTATCGGAGGCAAAAAGCCGGCATCGTCTTCGAGGTGGGTCAGGGTTACTTCGCCGAATGGATAATTTTTACATCGGCGCTAACAGCGTGTGAAGCTTCGCGATAAATATCCCATATTTCGCGTAACGTTTTTCTTTCTGGAACGACATTTTTAAAGCCTGGGATATCTTCGAAGAGCAGCAGAATGTAGTCGCAGAATTTTGCAAAGTCTGTTTGACTGCCTGCCTGCTGACTAACGATGAGGGCTAACGTCCGCTTCTGATGATTTGTCAGTGGTGTGCGCACGATTCAGGGTAGTTGTAACGATGACTGTTTTTGAATGATGCGCTGACTCCGTGCAGCCACCGAAGCGTTAATTAATCTATAGCGATCGAAATCAATCGACCGAGTTCGCTTGAGTCGCGGGTTGATCAGTAAAAAGTGTGGGTGGTCGGAGGCTCGGGGAGTTTGCCAAGTGCATGATAGAGCGCGATTTCCGTGGCTGTGAAGGTTCGGAAGCCGTACGCTTTTCTCATGGTGACTTTGGCTTTGTTGTTTAACCCCTCGATGACGCCGCTGGAGAACTGTTTTCGTGCACGGAAGTAGTTGAGGATCAGTTCGCGGTGTGTGCGCACCGTGCGGGCGAACTTCTTCATCGGCTCGATACGTGAGCGCATTACCTGAGTGCACCACTGATCGAGGAATTTGCCGGCCCACACGGGCGAGATGTAATCCCAGAGTTGCTGGAACTCTTCCTTGAGCAGATAGGCGCGCACGCTGCGCAGGTTGTACTGAAGCAAGTCACGCAGGCGAACGCGTTGCTTGCCAGTGAGATTCTCGCGCTGCTTGAGCAGGCACCAGCGGGACTTCTTGAGCACCGGCTCATAGCCGTCGCGAGTCATGCGCCGGGCCTCGTCGGCTCGAACTTCGTCGATCGCCTTGTTCATCTTGGCGACGATGTGAAAGCGGTCGAGGATATTCAGGGCGTTCGGGCAATGACGCGCAATCATCTCCAGGTAGGGTTGCCACATGTCCGAGCACACGAATTCAACCTTCTCGCAGAGCGGCTTTCCGATCATGGCAAAGAACTTCGCGAAGCTCTCTTTCGTGCGCTCCTGTCCGACCCAGAGCAGTCGCGTATAGCCGGCCTCGATCTGGTAGACGAGCGTGAGATATTGGTGTCCACGACCATACTGGATCTCGTCCACGCCAAAGGCGCGGATCGTGCCGAGCTCGCGATGGCTCAGTCCCCAGTCGACGACCCATTCCACTGCGTTGAAGACCTTCTCCCAACTGGTTCGGAAGCTCAGTGCTGTTTCTTTCCAGGACAGCTTACGCGCCCATTGCGCGAGGAAGATCATGTAGGCGCGGGTGAGCGTGTGCTTGCCCTTGGCCCACGGCAGCGCTTCGACCTTCACGCCACAGGCACGACAATCGACGCGCCGCATGGTATAGAGCAGAAACACGGCAAAGCCCCAGACGGGGATAAACTCGAAGCGGCGCTGCGTGAGCGAGTCGTAACCCCGCGCAGGCTGGTGACAGCATGAGCAAATCGGCTTCGAACCCTTGCGCGGCCGAACGACGATCTCGATGGATTGAGTTGCCTCGCACAGCCGCGCCCCTTCATATACAAAGCCGGGAAAATGATGACAGGCGTTAAGCAGACGGGTCAGCAACATGGTTAGCAAGCCCAGAACCGGCAAGGATAAAGCCGCCATTGTCCCCGAACAGCAAGCGCTTGCGCAGTACGTCCCAGATCTGCATAACTGGCCTGCGTCGTGGCGAGTTGACGACGAGGACATTTCGACTGGACGGGAAATCGTGGCCATACTCACGCCTTTCCTTGAGCATTTGCTAACCTTGGGATACGCACGCAAGACATTGCTTCGGCACCGCGATCACATTTGGATGCTCGGCGGCGAAATGATCCGGCGCCGCCACGAAGATCCCGTTCTCCTTGCCCTCCCGGCGGCAACCCTTTTGGACAAACTCATCGAGGAAGATGGCGGACCTCTCATCTGGCCGGAAATATCCGAGTCCGAACAGGATTCCTTTGATGCAACATGTCGCAAGCTCCATCAGTATCGGAACCGGGCTTCACCTGGCTAGCAGCGCACAATAATTCACCCACAGATTCCGCCGACGATCCGAGTCGCGTTGACGTACGCGAAACGTGAATGAGTGGGCTGTGTTCCCATCCTTTGCACCATGGCGGCGAGTTGACGGGCTCGCTGTTTAATGGAGGCGAAGTCACCGGTTTTTGCGCCTGAGGTCAGAGCGCCACCGACGCCAACCGCAACTACTCCTCTAACAAACCAACGCCCGACGTCGTCCACAGACACCCCGCCGCTGGGGCATCAAAGAAGCTTGCGGTGACGGCGCACTGATACTTTCAATGTGGCTGAGACCGCCAGTGCTCGCAGAAAAGATCTTGACAATATCGGCACCTACCTCCAGGGCAGTTAAGTCTTCTGTAGGCGTGAAGGCGCCGAGGACCGGAACAGCGCCGTATCGTGAACAGACCTCGATCATTCCCGGTACGACCGAAGGAGATAGCAGAAATGACGCGCCGATTCGGATCGCTGTAGTCGCGGTATCGGCGTCTAGGACGGTTCCAGCACCTACGGTGATCTCAGAGATTTTTGCAAGTTCACTGACGACACCTAGCCCGACGGGTGTTGTCAGAGCGATTTCAATGCACTGATAGAGCGTATTCAACTTGTTCATGGTGGTTTCGTGGCGATGATCCAATGCCTGTGCAAGCTCCCGCGCGAGCCGTAAGCGCATTTGTAGCCCGATTGGAGGTTCCTTGAATCACAACCGACAGAGACAAGGCACGCCACTTTGGACGCAATCCATACATGTAAGACACTAACAGTTCGTATGTGGATACTAATGTCTCTATGTATGCAAAGGCAACACTGTCACGGATCAGTATGATGACCGCCGATCTGCTCGGCCCCGCTGTCACAAGGCTCTGACGACCGTCTAATCGAAGCTCATGCGACATCAGGTCGCATCGATCACTGCCAAGGCTTTTCGATCTGATTTAGCTGAATACTGTCTTTTGCTCAGATACGGCGCGGCTCTCAGGGGAGGAAGGGCTCTCTCCCGAACGCGTTGCCGGGGGGGGCGCGTCAATTTGATACAGATTTGTCCGTTTGAAACCCTCGAAAAGTCCCATACAATCGCGCTCAACTTAGGATGTTGTTTCGGTGTATGGTGTAAATGAGAGTTTGTATGGTACGAAGGCGCATTCGGGTGGCAAAGGCGCGTGCGTGTCGCGCTGGTCAATCCACTTTTAGCCGTCTTCCTTCCACTCCTTGGGGCGACCACAGAGGAAGGTCTTAGTATGAGAGAAATCTGCAGGAACCTATTGCGATACTCCGGCGCGGCACTTGCGCTTTCAAGCGTCAGCGGTTGCAGCAGTTGGGTACTGTTCAACACGAAAGGCAGTGTGGGTCTTCAGGAGCGTGACCTGATCATCCTATGCATCGGACTGATGCTATTTGTAGTCGTACCGGCCATCGTATTGACCTTTGCGTTCGCGTGGAGGTATCGAGCGTCCAACACAAGTGCTCGTTACACACCTGAGTGGGCGCATTCCACCAAAATTGAAGTCGTTGTTTGGGGTGTTCCACTGTTGATTATTATTGCGTTGGCAGCGATCGTCTGGACGTCGACTCATAAGCTAGATCCGTACCGACCTCTTGACGTTCCGGGCGAACCGATCAATGTCGATGTGATCGCCACAGACTGGAAATGGATTTTTGTCTATCCGGATCTTGGCATCGCTACTGTCAATCAACTGACGTTTCCCGCCCATCGGCAGCTCGCGCTCAGAATTACTTCAAATTCGACTATGGGTACCTTTTTCATTCCGCAACTGGGAGGTCAGGTGTACGCAATGGCCGGGATGCGGACCCAACTGCACTTGATGGCAAACGAAGAAGGCAAATACCGAGGAATGTCAGGAAATTTCAATGGTCCTGGTTTCTCGGACATGAAGTTTGTCGCAAATGCCACCAGTGAAGAGGACTTCAAGCGCTGGGTTACGCAAGTGAAGACTTCCCCCCTAACGTTGGATTTCAACACTTTCCTTAAGGTTGCAAAACCTAGCCAAGGCAACGGGGTTGTGCAGTTTTCACAGGTACAGCCAGGCCTGTTCAAAATGGTCATCGATCAGTTCGTGGATTCGGGAACCGCTACCGCAGCGACCCATGCCGCCGCGGCCGTAGGCACTTCGTCGGAAAGAAAGGAGTAAATAACTCATGTTTGGCAAATTGACTTGGGCGGACGTGCCATTGCACGTGCCCATCATCGCCATCACTCTGGCCGCTATCGCCGTAGGCGGACTAGCTGTGTTGGCGGCAGTTACGTATTACCGGAAGTGGACGGTTTTGTGGACCGATTGGATTGTCTCGGTCGACCACAAACGCATTGGCATTATGTATATCTTCGTTGCTCTTATCATGCTGGTACGAGGATTTGCAGATGCGATTATGATGCGGACGCAGTTGGCACTTGCCGGGCCTGGCCATGAAGGATTCTTGCCTCCGCATCACTATGATCAGATATTCACCGCTCATGGCGTGATTATGATTTTTTTCGTTGCGACGCCATTTATCGTTGGTTTGATGAACGTCGTGGTTCCGCTGCAGATCGGCGCTCGCGACATGGCATATCCGTTCCTGAATGCATTCAGCTTCTGGTTGTTTGTCGTCGGTGTCGTTCTGGTTATGTTGTCATTGGGCGTAGGCGAATTCGCGCAGACTGGATGGGTCGCGTATCCACCACTTTCAGACATCGAGTTCAGTCCGGGGGTGGGGGTCGACTACTACATATGGGCACTACAAGCCTCAGGTCTGGGCACCCTTCTGACGGGCGTCAATCTATTCGTCACGATCTTGAAAATGCGTGCCCCCGGTATGAACCTGATGAAAATGCCGATTTTCACCTGGACCGCGTTCGTTACCTGCGTGATCATCATCGCCGCATTCCCGATCCTGACGGCCGCGCTGGCCGCCCTTGCGCTGGATCGCTACTTAGGTTTTCACTTCTTCACCAACGAGTTGGGTGGCAATGCGACGATGTATGTGAACCTCGTGTGGGCTTGGGGTCACCCTGAGGTTTACATCCTGGTTCTACCTTCCTTCGGTATTTTTTCGGAAGTTACATCGACGTTTGCTCGAAAAAAGTTGTTTGGCTACAAGTCTATGGTCGGTGCAACGCTGGCTATTGGCATCCTGTCGTTCCTTGTGTGGCTGCACCATTTTTTCACGATGGGTTCAGGTGCGAATGTCAATAGCTTCTTCGGCATTATGACTATGATCATTGCCATCCCAACTGGCGTGAAGATCTTTACCTGGCTATTTACCATGTACCGTGGGCGCGTGGAATTCACCCCCCCCATTCTATGGACACTGGCCTTTCTGGTTACGTTCACGATTGGCGGCATGACGGGTGTTCTGCTCGCCATTCCCGGTGCGGATTTCCTGTTACACAACAGCCTATTCCTGGTTGCGCACTTTCACAACGTGCTCATTGGCGGCGCGCTGTTTGGCTACTTTGCCGGGATCTACTACTGGTTTCCGAAGGCCTTTGGCTTCACGCTCAACGAGCGTTTGGGGAAGTATTCGTTCTGGTGCTGGGTCATCGGTTTCTACCTGGCTTTCATGCCGCTGTACATGCTGGGCTTCATGGGTATGACACGCCGCTTGAATCATTACGACAACCCCGCCTGGACGCCTTATCTGCAGGTGGCGCTCGTTGGAGCAGTCTTTATTCTTGCAGGCATTGGCTTCATGATCCTGCAGATAATAGTGAGCATCCGTGACCGCAAGAAGAATCTCGATCTGACAGGCGATCCGTGGAATGCACGTACGCTCGAATGGTCAACGTCGTCGCCCGCTCCGTTTTACAATTTTGCAGTGGTGCCTCGAGTAGACAAGATAGATGCGTTCCACGAAGCAAAAAAACGTGGTGTGTCGGCGAAGCCGACAAAGTACGCACCTATCCATATGCCGCGCAGCACCGGGGTTCCATTTGTTATCAATGTATTTATTCTGCTGCTTTGTTTCGCGCTCATCTGGCACATCTGGTGGCTTGTTGGGGCAAGCTTTGTCGCTACGATTGTTACCGTCATTAGGCGTTCATACGACGACGACACCGACTATTACGTGTCGGCCGAGGAGGTAGAACGCATCGAGAACGCACGCGGTTCACACCTGACGCAAAGGGCCTGAAGTTATGTCCACTCAAACATTAATTGAAATTACAGACGACCGTGTCCACGAAAGCGACGAACACGCTCATGGGCACGACGAGAACGCTCACGGCTCGATTAAGGTGTTGGGGCTCTGGGTCTACCTGATGTCGGACTGTATTATTTTCGGAACGTTATTTGCCTTATACGCGGTGCTAAGCGGTGCGTTTGCAGGCGGCCCTGGTCCGAAGGATATCTTTGAGTTGCCGTATGTGCTAGTCGAAACATTCGTGCTGCTGTTTTCGAGCATCACCTACGGCTATGCCATGCTAGGTGTACATCGCCGTGATCAGCGCGCTGTCCAGAGGTGGCTGGCTCTGACCTTCGTACTTGGAGCAGCTTTTATTGGTATGGAGGTGTATGAGTTTCATCACCTGATTGCTCACGGTTACGGTCCGAATAGAAGCGGATTTCTGTCAGGCTTTTTCGCACTAGTGGGAACCCACGGTCTTCACGTAGCGTCTGGCTTGGTTTGGATGGCAGTGGTGCAGCACCAGGTCGCGACAAAGGGATTGACGGCAACGAACGTGACTCGTCTTTCCTGTCTGAGTCTGTTTTGGCACTTTCTAGACCTTGTCTGGGTTTGCGTCTTCACTATCGTCTACCTCATCGGAGCGTTCTGATAATGTCAAGTCACGCGACTAACCGCGCGGGAGAAGCTCACGGCACCGCAAAATCTTACAACGTCGGATTTCTGCTTTCGATAATCCTGACCGTAATTCCATTTGCTTTGGTTATGCATCCGGTGCTTCCGCGCTCTACTACGTTGCTAGTGGCCGTAGTTTTGGCGGTAGTGCAGGTCATAGTGCACCTGGTGTATTTCTTGCACATGAGTCGATCTTCCGAAGGTGGGTGGAACTTGATCAGCTTTGTTTTTACGTTGGTCATTCTCTTCATCATTGTTGCGCTATCGGTCTGGATCATCTGGAGCATGCATTACAACATGATGGTCAACTGATGCGGTAACGCGCACGTTCAACCGTGGACTACTCAGACATGTTTCGCCCCTACCTGCAGCTTACAAAACCCGGCATCGTGATCGGCAATCTCATTTCCGTCACGGGAGGCTTTCTGTTGGCCTCGAAAGGAAACGTGAACTGGATCCAGGGCTGCATGGTAGTACTGAGCGTCGCGCTTATCGTTGCTTCGGGGTGCGTGATCAACAACATCATCGATCGCGACATTGATGGGTTGATGACACGTACCCGGAGCCGTCCCATGGTTACCGGCAGAATCCCTGTCAGACTGGCGCTGCTCTATGGATGTGTCCTGGGCGTGGCGGGAACGGTAATTCTGTACGGTGCGACTTCGTGTCTGCTACCGGTGATACTTGTGTTGCTGGGCTATGCTGTATATACAGGCCTTTATAGCCTCTACTTCAAACGAAATTCGATCCACGGAACCTTGATTGGGAGCATTTCTGGGGCCATGCCGCCAGTTGTCGGATACTGCGCGGCCAGCGGCGGATTCGACGGAGCCGCGGTGACTTTGCTGGTGATGTTCAGTCTCTGGCAGATGCCTCACTCGTACGCCATTGCCATCTTTCGGGCGAGAGACTACAAGGCTGCCTCGATCCCCGTATTCCCCGTGATTAAGGGCGTTTCAACCACCAAGCGGCACATTGTCGTTTACATCGTGGCCTTTACAGGCGCGACGCTCATGCTCGGTGTTCTGGGTTATGTTGGCAAGGTCTACATGCTCGCTGCGTTCCTGGGTGGGGTTTACTGGTTTCGTTTGGGACTCGCGGGCTGGACAGTGAGTAACGATATCAAATGGGCGCGGAAAGTTTTCTTCACGTCAATCGCCCTTATCACCGTACTAAGTGTGGCGATGTCGGTAGATTTCCATCGACCACTGCCTAGCCAGAGCCTGGTTCTCCAGGGACCGTAGCCGCCACTATTCGCAATGTGATGGAGAGAGGTGCTGGGTCGGCCTCGTCAAAGCGCTCTCCGTTTGTTTCAATGTGCACCAATCTGGTCATGCAGATTGTTTTCGCAGGGCAAACGGTTGTCCCTGCTGAGGGGCACGACGTTGTCGCCGCGACTAGGGGTGCCTTTCGCACTCCGGGGCGGCGAGCCATTGCTGGCGCACCACAGCTCTGTACGCCGCATGAACGCTGCGCCAGGCGGCCGCACGCGACTCCTGGCTTCTCCTTGCAGGTAGCTCGAGGGCGTGATGGTCACCTCGCACCGGGACACGGACAGCGGTGCCCCACGTGGCAGACGTCCAGTCAACTTCTGCCCGCGACGGGCGATCACGCCCGCCGCAGCAGCATGCACACTCCAGCCGCGTCGCGATGCGTACTTCACGGCACCAATGGTCGACTTGTAGGCCGGATCAATTCTGATCAGTTCGACACCTGCGCGGAAGCACTTCGCCTCAACCAGTTGCTGATATTTCGCGTAGAGCGGTCCCGAGAGCTCATGTCAAACGGACACCCCTACTGAGGAGGTCGGCGCAAATGCCGCCACCACTGGTACCCCTTTCGCACTCCGGCGCGGCGAGCCGTTTGGGATGACAAGCCAGTGCTCGCGCATCTCATCTCTGTACGCTGCATGGACGTCGCGCCTCTCTTGACTACACCTCAAAGCAATTGCCGGAGGTCGTCAACGCAGTCTTGAGCGCTCTCCTCATAGCGCAGGGCGAAACGAAGATGGCCGGTGGTGTCAATCACGTAATCGAGCGAAGAGTGCTCCATTGTGTACGAATCTCCTGAGGGCACCTTTCGATAAAATGCACCAAAGGCTTTGGCGACATTGGCCGTTTGCTCTGCGTCACCGTATAGACCGACGAACGTCGGATCGAATGCGGTTGTGTATGCCTTGAGGATTTCGGGAGTATCGCGCTCGGGATCAACAGAAACAAAAAGTACCTGCAGTTTGTTGCCTTTGTCTCCAAGTAACACCTTAATTTGCGCGGCACGCGCGAGGGATGTCGGGCAGACGTCGGGACAATGGGTATAGCCAAAGAGCAGGATGACTATGTCACCGCGGAAGTCGTTCAGGGATCGCAGATTTCCGTTGAAATCTCGCAACTGAAATGTGCCAGCAAGGGGCATGGTTGATAGGTCGACTCCGTGCAGCTTCAACGTCACTTTCTGATCGCAGGCCGCGAGACTGAACAGCACGGCTGAACCGAGCAGGAGGCGGCGGCGTCTGGGTATAAATGGGCTGCTATCGGACAGCCAGGTCTTCATAGTGCGAAACATGTGGGAAACTCCATAACTGGTTCGCGATGGAGTTTGCGCACATCGCGGACCGACTTTGTCGCCGCCGTCATCGTATGGAACATGATGAGACAGGGTTTTTAGTGGCTGCCACCGGGCTTGGTACTCCAGGGGCAGTAGCAACCTACGGCCACCGTCGTGGGGAAGGGTTCGACATGCTGCCCGGCAACGAGCTTGTCCAAAATGGGCTCGACAAAGCTATTGGTCGAACTACAGACCAGACCTTGGCTATACGGTCCGGCATATGCAAGTTTGCCGTCTGGTCCCCAGATGGCCATCGATGGACTTGCCGGTATACGCTCCATCCCATCAATATGGGATAACGGTTTGAGCTTGCCTCGCAGAAAGGCGGGCAACTGTCCGCGTGTGCCTGGTTTCTGCACACTGTAGAAGTCAATATTCGCTTCCTTGAACATCCCAATCAGATAGTTCAGATGCGCGTCCGTATTCTCGTTGCAGGTTGTGCACTCGGGGTCCCAGAAATGCACAACCCGAATACGACCAGTGTTTCCAGCCAGTTCCGGTGGCAGGCGCAATTGTGCATCCTGAAATAAGACGGCGTTATCGGCGTAGCTCGTCAGGCCACCAACGCCGAAATACCGCCATAACCCAACTCCAGTGGCTATCAGGATGGCGGAAGCTGCACACAAGAAGAGAACGACTGGGCGGCGGCGCAAGAACGGTATTGCTGGTGGGGCGTGATAGTCCCCGGGACGTAACGACATTTCAATACACTCCACTAGCACTTGGCGTGGCTAGCGCCGGTGCTGGAACTTAAGCTGAAATTGTTTCGCCATCTCCCGACATGAATCTTCTTGGAATCGACGCGAGGGCGACGATTGAGCAAGGTCTTCGCTGCGACGCCAGCACTCATCAATGGCGTGACGCTCACCGGCTTCGACCGCGGCCGTTTGAGGCCGCGAGATTACGTATACAAGGACCCCGAGGATCACGGCGACGACGAGTATTGCGCTCAGCAGTAACAATAGGAACTGCCGCCCGCTTGCGTCGTCGCGTCGCTGTTGAGGATTCGCAATTTCCATACACAAATGAAACGTTTAACAGACATCCAGAAATTGTACGGAATATCTGTGTAGATTTGTTGCATCCAGTCGACTGGTGCGCTGTTTTGTCGTACTCCTAGCGGGTGGTTGAACTTGCGTCTTCTTGTCGCGCGCCTAGGGCAATGTAGGGTGCTGTCAAGCCCACTTTCCCTGCCCGAGACTGCTACGAGCCGCGTAGTTCTACTTTGGTCGCGAGACAGGAAGTCGGTCTCCAGGGGCCACTAGCGCCTACCTTGGTCGTAATCGGCCCGTGCGTGCGAGCTGAGGCAGTCGCGGCATGCCACCTTCTTCCCGCAGCAGTGCGATGGTTTTTTGCATGGCTGTCAGACACCTGTTGCTTC
>NZ_JARESU010000203.1:0-11172 GCF_046027075.1 Paraburkholderia sp. RL18-085-BIA-A
TGGTTTATGTCAAATTGCATAGGATTGCCAATAATATTACACCGCCGATGAATTCCGTAATGTTGTTCCCGCCATCCCGGGCACGGCAAGGCGTCGATACTAACGAAAGAACAAGTCCCGCTCCACGTGTTGCGCACAAAACTGTTCCGCCAAGACGCAAGGCACACGGTTTTATAACCCGATCGGCAGCAGCTCCGCACACTGGGTGACCATGGTGCGTGGCTGAACAGACTTACGCTGAGAATGAGGCCAGTTTTTTGCAAATGGACGAATCCTTCGCGAGGCGGCGTCGGCGACCGGCCTTCTGGCATGGGCAAGCGAGATCGCCTCGCTTGCCCTGCCGGGCAGTCTGGAAAGCTGGCTTTAACGTTGTAACGTACAGAATTGCGGCAGACAGTTAGTTGCGTTTGAATCTAGTACTATCCGTCCGAATGGTGAGCTTTTGCGGGATTGAAAAGCTGCGGCAAACGCGCGGGAGTAAGTTAGCCGTCAGAGTTTCTTAGATCCTTACGCTTTAGATCCTTACGCTTTAGGTTTTTAACGCTCCCATCTCTTACTGCGACACAACCCTCAAGCGGTCCAGAATGCGCGCGTAATCGCGGGGCGTATCCATATCGACCGTGAAGCGATCGTGCGCGGCCTCGTGGACGAAGACCTCATCGGGATGCTCGGCGATCAGTTTCCGGCATCCAGGGTTCACGTGGCCGCTTATCACCTCCGGCGCGTAACTCGCGGAAAACACCACCGGATTGCCGCGCTGCCCGTTGAACACCGGAAGCAGAATCGAGCCGCGCGGCATCGCGGCGAAAGCATCGATCAGCTCGCGGTAGTCGGCTGCCTCGAGCAACACCTGGTCTGCGAGGCAGACCATCACGGCATTGCACGGCGCGCCCAGCGCGGCAACGCCGGCAGCAACCGACGTCATCTGCCCTTCCTCATAGCGCGGGTTGCTCTGGAACGTGACTGGCAAGCCGTCGAGCGCCTCCATGACGGCGCGCCCCTTGAAGCCGGTCACCACCACGATTTCCTCGGGCTGCGCCTCGACAAGCGCGTTCACCGTGCACCTGATCGCCGGCTGCCCGCCGACCGGCAACAGCAGCTTGTGCTGCCCCTGCATCCTCGATGACAGGCCAGCTGCAAGCACAACCGCTGAAAATGTGGGCGCGTGTTGCGGTTCGGCCGCCTTCCACGGGTCGCTCATGTCTTCTCCCGCTGCGCCGCCTCTTTTGCGATCGCCAGATATTTATCCGGGGCGCTGTCGAACTCGATCTTGCAGCCGTCGCAGCAGAAATAGAAGCGCTGCCCACCGTAGTCGACGGCATGCATGGCCGACGCGACATCGATCGCCATGCCGCATACCGGGTTCACATAGCGCATGCGGGGCGCCTCTACCAATGCCATCGATTCGCACGGCGGTAAAACCGGCACCGCTTCGCCACCGGCAAGTTGCGAAGCGCACGCGTCGGCTGCTGCCTGCTCAAGTTCGCGCCGCAGCGTCACCAGACCGGCGACGGCGCCCAACGCGATTTCCTGCGGTGTATGAGCGTGGATAGCCGGGCCAGCAGGTGCATGCAGCGCCGCAAGCCGATCCGGCGCGATGCCGCGCACGCGCATCGCCTCACGCAACTTGTCGGCCTTGCGTTGACTGGCCACCAGCAACACCGCTGCCGCGTTGCTGCGCAATGCGGCTTCGAGCGCGTCTTCGTCGCTGTCGCCCTGGGTCGCCACCAGGATCAACTGCGGCTCGACCGTGTTGAACGCCAGCGCATCGAAACCCTGGATGACCCGCCGCAAGCCGAGCGCCGCAAACGGCGCGGTCACGTTCGCGGCGGCGCAGACGCGCAACCCGACTCGTTGCGCCAGCACGCAGGCTTCGAGCGCAGTGGGTGTCGAGCCCAGCACGAGTACGAATGGCGCGGGCAAGGTCGGCTGGATGAAAAGCTCGATTGCACCATTGCTTGCACACGGCATCGCGTGCGCCTCGACATCCGCTTCCGGCAGCGCGGGCTCGTTGCTGATGCGAACGCGCTTCGGCTGTCCCGAGCGGATCGCCTGTTGCGCGGCCTGAATCACGATCGCCCGCGAACACCCGCCGCCAATCCAGCCATGTATCGCGCCGTCGCCTTCGACTAGCGCCTGCGCGCCCACCCACGCGGACGTGGGCGGCGCGGCGCGAATCACCGTGACGACGGCAAACGGCTGTGCCTGCTCGATCAGCCGTTGTTCGAGTTGCAGCAGCGTATCGGCGGTGTTCATTGCAGCACCGACAGGACTTGGGGCAGCACGCGCTCGAGACTCGCGAGGTCGCGTGCGCCTGCCAGCAAATCGACATAGGGCAGTGCCGCCTGCATGCCGGCGCTCGCCGGCGTGAAATCGGCGCTGCTTGCAAGCGGGTTGAGCCAGACCAGACAACGGCAGCGCCGCCGGATCGCCGCAAGCGCCTGTTGCAAACGCTCGGGTTCGCCCGCGTCGTAGCCGTCGCTGACGACTACGACGGCGGTCCGCGAGTGCAGCAGCTTCGCGGCGTGCTGCTGATTGAATTCGCCGAGACTGTCGCCGATACGCGTGCCGCCGGCCCATCCCGCCGAAAGGAGTTGCAGGCGCTCCTGCGAACGCCACGGGTCTGGATCGCGCAACGCCTGGGCGACGCCCACCAGCCGCGTATGAAAGATGAACGAAT
Source organism: Paraburkholderia sp. RL18-085-BIA-A (assembly GCF_046027075.1). Lineage (NCBI taxonomy): Bacteria > Pseudomonadati > Pseudomonadota > Betaproteobacteria > Burkholderiales > Burkholderiaceae > Paraburkholderia > Paraburkholderia sp. RL18-085-BIA-A. The sequence continues at coordinate 2,681 of NZ_JARESU010000203.1, forward strand.
GCACGTCGGACACCCGCGCGCTCAATACGCGCGCAAGCCGCAGATAGAAAAAACTGTACAGGCTCATCGACCGGCTGACGTCCAGCAGCAGCACAATGCGCGGACGCACGCGCCGTTTGCGCCGCCACCCGAGTTCGAGCGGCAGCCCGCCGCGCGAGACGCTGCGGCGGATCGTCCATGCCATGTCGACGACGCGGCCGGCACTCGCGCGGCGTTCACGCCGGGTCTGGATGCCTTGGAGACGCAGCGCGAAACGGCGGATCGCTTCGTCGATTGCGAACAGTTCGTCAGGCTGATTGAGGTGGCGGAAGTCCGCATGCGTAAGCGCGGCCTCCTCTGCGGATGCGCCCTGCTCGGCCGCGCCGCCATTTACGGATGAAGGATCGCCGCCGCGCCCGGCCAGCGACAACGGTATGCCCTCGTTCGCATCGCGCTGACAGCCTGCGCTGTCGCGCTCGATCCGGCCCGCGCCGCCGGCACGCGCTTCAACCAGCTTGCGGCGATTCGGCACGAAGAAATACACATCGAACAGTTCGTCGAAGCGCCGCCATTCTTCGGCGCGGGAGCACAACAGTGCGCGCAGGCTCCAGCGCAGCACCAGGCTGTCCAGTTGCCCCATGCGCTGCGCGACCTCCATCGATGCGGTGATGTCGCTGCTCGTCACATGAAAACCGTTGGCGCGCAGCCAGCCGGCAAACCCGGCATAGCGGGCAGCGAGTGCCTTTTCGAGGCTCGGCGGCGGTGCGCGGCCAGCGGCGCAGTCGATTCCGGTCAACATGCGGCCACCAGCTTTTCGACGACCGGCCGTGTCAGGCCGGCCTGGTCCTCACGCGTTTTGACGAGTGCCGCCAGCGAATCCATGATCCGCTCGACACCGTCCTCATCGATCGTGCTGACGCCGAGGCGCAGCAATGCGGCGACCCAGTCGAGCGTTTCGGCAAGCCCGGGTTTTTTGCGCAGATCCATCTGCCTGACCGACTGCACGAACTCCACCACCTGGCGCGCCAGTTTCTCCGGCACCTCCGGCACCTGGATGCGCACGATCAGCAGTTCCTTTTCGAAGCCCGGATAGTCGACGTACTGATACAGACACCGGCGGCGCAGCGCATCGGAAATCTCACGGGTGCCGTTCGAAGTCAAAATAACGAAAGGCCGCTCGGCGGCGCGTATTACGCCCAATTCCGGAATCGACATCTGGAAGTCGGATAGCAACTCCAGCAAGTAGGCTTCAAACGCTTCATCCGTCCGGTCGATTTCATCGATCAGCAGCACGGGTGCCGGTGTCGCGGTGATGGCTTCCAGCAGCGGCCGTTTGAGCAGATAACGCTCGGAGAAAATATCCTGCTCCTTGTCGGGAATCGGCCGGTCGTCCTGCTCCAGCAGTTTGATCGCGAGCAACTGGTGCTGATAGTTCCATTCGTATAGCGCGGAGTGCGCATCGAGACCTTCGTAGCACTGCAGCCGGATCAGACGCGTATCCAGCAGCCGCGCAAGCGCTTTGGCGACCTCCGTCTTGCCGACGCCGGCCTCGCCTTCCAGCAGTAGAGGCCGCCGCATTTCCATCGTCAGCAGCAAGGTGGCGGCAAAGCTGCGCTCGGCGACGAAGCCATGGCGCTCCAGCCGCTTCTGCAAGTCAACGACGTCGTTCATGCGGTCGGTCGTCATCGCCACCCCGGACCTCAAGCGGTCTTGTGGGAGAAAAGCCCGCGCAGCCATTCGCGAAAAACGGCCCATGCGAGAGCCAGCCCGTTCAGCTCGGAACGTGGTGCCTCGGCCTCCTCCGGCGCGGCGGGAACCCCCGTCGTCTGTTGCGCCTGCAACGTCTGCAGACGCGCGGCGAAGTTGGCGACAAACTGTTTGAGCATCTGGTCCGCCACCGGGCCCATCAAGCGCGCACCCAGCGCCGCGGCCTTGCCGCTCATCGTCACTTCGCTCCTGCCGGTCAGCTCGCAGGTCTCGCCTGTTGCCTGCACGGCGGCGACAAGATCCATCGACGCCGCCGAGCTTCCCGTCGTATCCGCACCCTTGCCGACCAGGTTCAGGCTGCGCGCCGCGCTATCGAGATTCACCACCTCGATATTGCCTTTGAACGACATCGTGGCCGGCCCGAGCCGCACCGTGATCGTCCCTTTGTAATGCGTGTCGTCGACGCGTTCGGTAACCTTCGCGCCCGGCATGCACCCGGCGACGGCTTCGATGTTCTGCATCAGCTGCCACGCGTGGTCCGCTGGGGCGGCCAGCGGAAATACCTTTTCGAGTACGACTTTCATCGGATCATCCTTTACGTGCCGGGCTCGCCGAATGGCTTTTCACTGCCGTGAAAGCCCGAGTTCGCGGCATTGCTGCCAGACGCGATACGCGTTATGCGGCATGTTCATGTGCGTGACGCCGAGATGCGCGAACGCATCGACCATCGCCGCCGTGAAACACGGAATCGATCCGACGTGCGGCGATTCGGCGACACCCTTTGCTCCAATCGGATGGTGCGGTGACGGGGTCACCGTGAAATCGGTCTCCCAATGAGGTGTTTCAACCGAAGTGGGCACGAAGTAATCGAGCAGCGTGCCGCCCAGCAGATTCCCAGCTTCGTCGTACGGCAGCTCCTGACCCAGCGCCACCGCGAATCCTTCGGTCAAGCCGCCGTGGATCTGCCCTTCGATGATCATCGGATTGATGCGCGTGCCGCAGTCGTCGAGCGCGTAGAAGCGGCGCACGCGCGTTTCGCCGGTGTAGCGATTTACGTCGAGCACGCAGACGTATGCGCCAAACGGGAACGTGAAGTTGGGCGGATCGTAGTAATCGACGGCTTCCAGCCCCATCTCCATGCCTTCCGGCACATTGTTGTACGCGGCCCAGGCCACTTCCTTGACAGTCTTGAACTGTTCGGGCGATCCCTTGAGCACGAAGCGGTCGAGATCGAACTCGACATCGCCCGGGCTGGCTTCGAGCAGATGCGCGGCGATCTGCCGTGCTTTCTCGCGAATCTTGCGCGACGCCCGGGCCACCGCGGCGCCCGCGACCGGCGTGGAACGCGAACCATAGGTGCCGAGTCCATACGGCGCCGTGGACGTATCGCCTTCCTCGACTGCAATCACCGACGCGGGAATGCCGGCCTCGGACGCGATGATCTGCGCATAGGTGGTTTGATGGCCCTGCCCCTGCGTGATCGTGCCCATTCGCGCAATGGCCGAACCGTCGGGATGCACGCGGATCTCGCATGAATCGAACATGCCGACGCCGAGGATGTCGCACATTTTCGACGGCCCCGCGCCGACGATCTCAGTGAAGTTCACGACGCCAATGCCCATCAGCCATTCGGCGTCCGGATCGGCGCGGCGTGCGGCCTGCTCGGCGCGCAGCGCCGGATAGTCGACAGCGGCCAGCACTTTCTTCAATGCAGGTTCGTAATCGCCCGAATCGTATTCGAGCCCGAGTGGCGTCGTGTACGGAAACTGATCCTTGCGGATGAAATTGCGCAGACGTATTTCGGCCTTGTCGATGCCGAGCTTTTGCGCGAGCACGTCGATCATCCGCTCGATCAGATAGACCGCCTCCGTCACTCTGAACGAGCAGCGGTAGGCGACGCCGCCCGGAAACTTGTTGGTATAGACACCGTCGACCGACACGAACGCATTCGGTATCGCGTACGAACCGGTGCAGACGTGGAACATGCCTGCCGGCCATTTGGTCGGATCGGCGCACGCATCGAACGCGCCGTGATCGGCCGTGACGTGCACGCGCAGTGCCTTGATGCGGCCGTCGCTGTCCGCGGCAAGCTCGCCCGTCATGTGATAGTCGCGCGCAAAGGCCGTGGTGCTCAGGTTTTCGGCGCGCGACTCGATCCACTTGACGGGCCGCCCCAGCACGATCGACGCGACGATCGACGTGACATATCCCGGATACACACCGACCTTGTTGCCGAAGCCGCCGCCGATGTCCGGCGAAACGATGCGGATTTTCGACTCCGGAATCGCCGACAGCAGTCCGACCACCGTGCGTACGACATGCGGCGCCTGCGACGTGATGTACACCGTCAGATCGCCGCGGGCCTTGTCGAACGAGGCGACGCAGCCGCACGTTTCCAGCGGACAGGGGTGCACACGCGGATACAGCATGTCCTGCGTGACCGTAACATCCGCATTGTCGAATACCCGGTCGGTTTTGTCCTTGTCGCCGATGTTCCACGTAAAAATGTGATTCGGGTGCCTGCGCACACCGTGCGCGCCCGCTTGCTTGTCGCAGATGTCCTCGCGAATCACCGGTGCATCGGGAGCCAGCGCGGCAAGCGGATCGATCAGCACGGGCAGTTCCTCGTACTCGACTTCCACCAGTTCCGCCGCGTCGGCTGCCACATAGCGGTCGTCAGCGACGACGAACGCAACTTCCTGATTCTGGAAGCAGACCTTCTCATCGGCCAGCACCGCTTGCACGTCGCCAGCGAGCGTCGGCATCCAGTGAAGCTTCAGCGGCTTCAGATCGTCGGCGGTCAGCACCCCGTGCACGCCCGGATGCGCCAGCGCGCGCGACTTGTCGATCTTCTTCACGCGGGCATGCGCGTACGGGCTGCGCACCATCACGCCGAACAGCATGCCGGGCATCTTGACGTCGTCGACGTAGGTTCCTTTGCCCTGAACGAAGCGCGGATCCTCGCGGCGCTTGCGCGAGCAGCCCATGCCTTCCAGCGCGGCAAGACGATCGAGATTGGCATCGAGATTTCCCATCACCTTCTCCCGGTCGTCAGTGCGCGTCCGCTGCCATCAGCGGATGCGAGGTTTCAACCGTTTCGCCGCGCAGCTTGCGCGCCGCGTACTGCACGGCTTTCACGATGTTCTGATAACCCGTGCAGCGGCACAGATTGCCCGCCATCCAGTAGCGGATGTCCTCTTCGCTCGGCTCGGGGTTTTCCTGTAATAGGCGGTACGCCCGCATCAGCATGCCGGGCGTGCAGAAGCCGCATTGCAGGCCGTGTTCCTGGATGAAGCCTTCCTGCAGCGCATGCAGTTCGCCGCCTTGCGCGAGGCCTTCGACGGTCAGCACTTGCGCGCCCTCGGCCTGCACCGTGAGCATCGTGCAGGATTTGACCGACATGCCGTCGAAGTCGACCGTGCAAGCGCCGCAATGCGACGTCTCGCATCCGATGTGCGGACCGGTGTGCAAGCATTTTTCGCGCAGCGTATGGATCAGCAATTCGCGCGGCTCGACCACCACGTCCGTCTCCTTGCCGTTCAGCTTGAACGACACCATGACCTTCTTGTTCATGCCGTGTTCTCCCAGGTTCTGTTTTCAGTGTGCTGCCCGCGAATATGCAATGCTCAACGCCCGCCGCGTCATTTCGCCCGCCATTGCCGTCTTGTACTCGACGTCCCCGCGCAGATCGGCCACCGGCTCGCACGCCGCCATCGCAAGACGCGCGGCTTCGGCAATCGCCTGCTGGTCGAGCGGCTTGCCGCGCAGCCCCTGCTCGGCGTCCGTCGCCCGGATTGCCGTCTGCGCAACATTCGTCAGCGCAATCCGCACGTCGCCGACGCTCGCGCCCGTCATGCGCAGCGTCACGGCCGCCGCCGCGGTCGCGAAGTCGCCGGTCTTGCGTTTGAGCTTCGCGTAGCAATAGCCGGTGCCCTCCGCCGGCACCGGAATGCGTATCTCCGTCATGATTTCCCCGGCTTCGAGCAGCGTCGTATAAGTGCCGAGAAAGAATCCGTCAGCCGGTACGACGCGCGAGCCGCGTTCGCTCAACAGAACGAACGAAGCATCGAGCGCGATCATCAGCGCCGGGTGATCGTTGCCCGGATCGCCATGCGACAGGTCGCCGCCCAGCGTCCCCCGATAGCGCACCTGCGGGTCCGCAATCTGGCGCGCACCTTCGACGATCAACGGACAACGGGTCTGCAGCAGTTCGGACCAGATCAACTCGTTCTCGGTCGTCATTGCGCCGATGCGGATCTCGTTGTCCGCTTCGGCGATACCCTTGAGCTCCGCGAGCTTGCCCAGGTCGATCAAATGGCCGGGTTCGGCAAAGCGCAGCTTCATCATCGGCAGCAGACTGTGGCCGCCGGCAAGCAGCTTCGCCGCGTCGCCATGCTCGGTGAGCAGCGCGATGGCCTCCGGCAAAGTCCTTGGAACGTGATATTCGAATGGACGGGGGATCACACTGGCCTCCTTGTTGTCAGCGGCCTACGAACTGGCGCGTCATCGGACTTCAATCGAGCATTTCACAGTACGATGCAACAATTCAACGCGATTTCTCGAACGGTGGCGGGTGCGCGCCAATCGCCGGAAAACCGGCTTGAAATGGGCACATGGCGAACGCGGGCCGTTGCCGCTGCGGCAACGCACCAGGAGCGCTGGCACGGCACTTCGATCCGGACCCCGGATGAACCGGCGCATTCGCAGGCTGCTTGCCGCGCCTGTCATGCCGTCGTCCGGTAAGGCTTGAACATCCACTGGCACTACAATTTCAGTACACAGCGCAGCAATTCAACGCTGCTTCCTCAATGGCGGTTTGGTTGCGCGAACCGCCCGAAAACTTGCGTGAATCTGGGAAAAGACATAAAACGAAGAACAATCGCTTGAGAGCGTGGACGGCCCCCGTCGATGGCCCGATAAGGCAGGAGACCTTGCATGAAACCGCTTGAACACGCCGTTCTGGCTCCCGAGCCGCGCCGCAGCGAAACGTTTCAGCACAAGCTCGAACAGTTCAATCCGGGGGTGGTCTGGCTCGACACGGAAGGACACGTCACTGCGTTTAACGACGTCGCGCTGCAAATACTGGGGCCGGCGGGCGAGCAATCGCTGGGCGTCACGCAGGACAAGCTGTTTGGCATCGACGTGGTGCAGTTGCACCCGGAAAAGAGCCGCGACAAGCTGCGTTTTCTGCTGCAATCGCGGGACGCAGGCGGTTGCCCGGTGAAGTCGCCGCCGCCGGTTGCCATGATGATCAACATCCCCGACCGGATCCTGATGATCAAGGTCTCCAGGATGGCGGATATGCACGGGACCTGCGGCACCTGCATGATCTTCTACGATGTCACCGATCTGACGACCGAACCGTCCGCGCAGCTGTTGGCCGGCAACAACGCGTCGCCGCGGCGTCTCTTCAAGATTCCCGTCTATCGGAAGAACCGGGTGATCCTGATCGATCTCAAGGACATCGTCCGCTTCCAGGGGGACGGCCACTACACGACGATCGTCACGAAGGACGACCGCTACCTCTCCAATCTTTCGCTGGCCGATCTCGAGTTACGGCTCGACAACAGCATTTACCTGCGAGTCCACCGCAGCCATATCGTCAGCCTTCCGTATGCGGTCGAGCTGGTCAAATCGGACGAAAGCGTCAATCTCGTCATGGACGACGTCGAGCGGACCCTCGTGCCGGTCAGCCGGTCGAAAACCGCGCAGCTGAAGGAACTGCTCGGGGTGGTCTGACACGCGGGCAAATGCGTGCGTCCTCAACCGGTTTGGTCAGCTTGCGCCCTGCCACTTTAGCTCGAAGATGCTGTCGATTTCCACCGGGATGCCCATTGGCAACGTGTACACGCCAAGTGCGCTGCGCGCCGGCAGCTTGTCCGCCCCGAAAAATGCCTGCAGAAGATCGCTGGCGCCGTTCGCTACCTGCGGATGCTGTGTAAACGATTGATCCGCGCGCACATAGACCGTCAACCGGCTGCACCTTTCGATGTTGTCCAGCCCGCAGGCCTGATTGACGCAAGCCAGAATCATCAGCATGGTCAGGCGCGCCGCGTGCCGTGCATCCTCAAGCGAGACATCCACGCCGACGGTCCCCACGATCGGCTTGCCGTTTTCGAACGGCCCAAGTCCGGAGACGTACAACTGCTTTCCCGATACCGAAACGGTCCGATACGAACCGAGTTGGTTGACCGGCGTGGGCAATGGTTTTGTCGCATTAAGGCGTTGAGATAAGATTCGCGTCCAAACATGGATGAAGACCAAGATGGCCAACACGAAGAAGACGGCGCGCACGACGTTGCCACCGGGTATTGGTAAGGTGCTGAAGCGACTTCACCATCCACTGGACGTGATTCTGCTGTGCGTACGCTGGTACGTGGCCTACTCGCTGAGCCTGCGCAACCTCGAGGAAATGATGGCTGAGCGCGGTTTGGAGGTCGATCATTCGAGCGTGCACCGCTGGGTGATCAAGCTCGTACCGTTGTTCGAAAAGGCGTTTCGCAAACACAAACGCCCAGTTGGCAAAAGCTGGAGGATGGACGAGACCTACGTCAAGGTCAGAGGCCAATGGAAATATCTGTACCGCGCCGTTGACAAGGCCGGGAACACGGTCGACTTCCTCCTGCGCGCGCATCGTGACAAGGCCGCTGCCCGCCGCTACTTCGAGAAGGCGATTGACCGGAACGGCGAACCCGAGACGATTACGGTGGATAAGAGCGGCGCCAATCTGGCCGCGCTAGAAGCGCTCAACGCGGATCGGTCAACACCGATCAAGGTCCGACAGAGCAAGTACCTGAACAACGTCG
>NZ_JARESU010000204.1:0-10975 GCF_046027075.1 Paraburkholderia sp. RL18-085-BIA-A
TATTTCATCGCTTTCTCCACAAGGATGATTATCAACCTTATGGCGTCCGTTTTTCGGGGACCAGTTCATTCTATGAGCTCGTAACGCGCTGCCTGCGCTACCACATCATGGGAGCTCTCATATATGGGCCGTCGCGGATCGGGAAGACTCGCGCCATCGAGTACGTGCGGCTCCTCCTTGCCCGGCAGTACCCGAAGATAACGACCTACCATGCGCAGTGTGAGCACAAACCGCGGCATGCCGAAGGACCCTTCTTCTCTAATCTGCTTGAGGCGGCAGGCGATCACGCGCCGAACGCCAGCACCAGCTCGGCCAAGCGCTCCCGCCTGTCGCTGCGCATTCGCGAGGCAGCCGCACGCTCCGGAAGCAGCGCCGTGCTCCTCTTCTGTGACGAAGCCCAAAGGTACAACGAGAACGAATACGAATGGCTGCGCGACGTGCACGATGTCCTTGATCGCCAGCAGATCAAGCTCTTCGCGTTCCTCGTCGGGCAGGAGGAACTGCTCGCTCAGAAGACCGCGTTACAGATTGCAGGCAAGACGCAGATCGTTGCGCGCCTCATGTTCTATGGTATCCGCAATGCTCAGCATGTCGCCACGTGCCTGAACGGTTACGATCAGACTGCTTACCCGGAGGGCACTCCCTGGAGCTTCACACGGTTTTACGTACCCGAGGCGTTCGATGCCGGATATCGTCTGCTCAGCGACGCCCGTTTGCTATGGCAGACATTCGAGGCTGCACATCATAAGGCGAGCTTGCCTGGGAGCCTTGAAATTCCGATGGAGTCGTTCGCACGGGCCGTCGAGATCGTGCTCAAGGAAAGCGAGATCAAGGATGGTCCGGGTTACTGCCCCGAGGCAGCCTTGTGGACCCACGCCGTTCATCACTGCGGCTATATCCAGTCCCGCCATGCCACCGGACGCGTGCTCGCAACGGCGTAATCGCAAAGCGCTCGCGACACGGCGCTTTCCGATTCTCACGTTCGACCAATGGCAACTCAGGCTCGCGCTGGGCAGCGACTTCAACATCCGATGGTTGATGCCGGGAGAATCGCTCGTCTCGATCCTGTGGAAATTCGCCTGCGCCAACGCACTGCCGGGCGATGTGCGGCTCCGCCTGATGTGCCCTGACGTTGATCCGGGTGAAGGCGTCGCACCACTGCGGGACGCTATCGATTTCACGCAACTGCGCCATCTGGTGCGGCTACCCAGAAAGGTGTTGGACGCATCATTGCTCGATGTGACGCAGCATCAACGGTATCACACGGTTTTCCGGTATTGCCGGCAGTGCGCGGCGCACGGCTACCATAGTGTGCTGCATCCGCTTGACGAAGAAGATCGCCGTCCAGCACATCGACAATTGTTCCAGACACGCTGTCCGCAATGCCTCCGCGAAAGCCCATTCATCGTCAACAGCAGTGTGATCGAGGCGCCATTTCGATGTGTAGGGTGCCGTTCACACTTCTGCTACGGTCGCCTTTCACTCCTGTCGACGACGCCTGCGATGTGCAGGCGGGACCGGCTCGCGATCCGACGTCGCGTTCTTTTGCGACTAGGCAGCGACATCCCAGGCGCGCTGAACGGGTGATCACCGCAACGTTGACGCCTGAGCGGGAGCAGACAGCCTTCTGTTTGCAGGACGGTTTGTGGCGAAGCGGTGGAAGTTATCGTGCAGACTGACTGTTAGTTGCGAAGCACTTTGCGGAGTCAACCGCGCGCGACCGTCCAAGCGGCGCAAAATGAACTGATGGTCCCGGCATGATACGGAGGTGCCAAGGCGCGATTTCGACGGCGCCGACGCGAAGTGACAGATTTATTCGCGAAGTTGAGACACATTTAATACGTTCTACGCCCGGAGCCGACACGATCGGCGCGATCACGTTGCAATTCCGTTCGCAGAAGGCAACGACCTTGCAGCCCTTGACCTTTTTGTGGCCGCTGAAGCCGAGGTTGTCGCCTCCCTTTTTCGCTGCGCTCGTGGTGCCATCGCCATGAATGATGCGCGTGTCCAGTCGCGCGTCCTGGCGAAGTCTGAGGACCGAGCCCTCGAAAATGGCATCCAGGCATCCGTCCGCCTCCCACCGCTGGAAGGCGCGATAGATGCGCGTGTAGTGAATTGCGGGGCGCCCATGATGATCCTTATCGATGGGCAACTCCTTCCACTGACAGCCCAGATAAAGCAGCCGCAGGATGTAGTTGAAGATCGCATGCGCGCCCAACTTGCGCGCCGGGCCGCGACTGCCCTTTGCTCAGATGCGGCCAGACAAATAGCTCGAACTCTTCGACGCTCAATCTCGTTGGAATCTCTTGCCACGACTGGCTTTGGGCCATTACGACCTTCAAAGCATCGGGATTCTAGCCGATTCGAACGAGGGGGCCGGAACCCGCGCCCCTGGCGCTTCCAGTCGTTTCCGCCTGCTCGGAAAAACCCGCAACCAGTCGATAGAAAAATCAAGCTGGTTGAGAACTTGGCACGTTTTTGCTGAACGTTCCGTGCGGAACTGGAAAGCACCCGCAAAAAACCATGCCCTCAATCGATGAAGGCAAATGGTAAACGGCAGGAGGAAGAAAACTTTAGGATCATTTCTTCGAGAAATGACGCTTCCCGATTGCCCGGACTGTATGGATGAAAATCCGTCCCTCGGCCTCGATAGTCTCGCAGTTCGGTGCGCAGGCGTGATTCAGCCAGCGTGCACTGTTGCCGCCTGCGGGTCTGATTCGAGGCGAACCCAAAGATCCAGGGCGAGCCGCCGCCCGAACAGCGTCAGCCGGCGCCCGACCTTCGGACCGAAGAGCATATCGATGCGCGCCGTACGGACGTATGTTATTGACCGCCCGCACGAAACGTCGTTGGATCATGGACAAGGCTCCCGGTTTGCCCGACCATCATGTTTAATACACAACAGCCGGCCATCGTCCCCCGTCTGTACGCGGCGCGATTGAAATTTCGCGCGGACCGCCTCATTACAAAATACGTATTGCTCACTACGTTTCGGCACTTCCATAACAGTGGATATGCACAGATATCGCGTTGTCGCGGATTGCTTATCGCCGGAACGCGTTTCATCGTGAAACAATCGTCTCAAGAGACGCTGGATTGTCGCCAAAGCCTTACTGGTACAGGACTTCCTGGTTGTGGGCGTCGATCATCTGTGTTTCACGAACCTGCGCGCGCCGCTCGGTGCCGGGTAACACGTGACAATTAAAGGTTTCGCTTCCGTCATCTGGCATTTCTGATTTTTGCTTCTTGATTGCGCAGAAGCAAAAGTTGACGGCACGGACGGAAACCCACGCTCGCCAATGACGGGCGACCGAGCGTGTTGCAACTTTCGCTTCGACCACGAGTACCGGGAAGTCGAATCTTTCCTGCGGCAGTTTGAGCCAAGCTGGGGCGCTACGGGAACACCATTTCCGCGTGTTGACGGGAATCACTCAGCGCGCGCACGGGTTTTCGATGCGCGCGTTTTTTCGCCAAATTCAGTATATCGATTTTCGATGGTGGTCTCACCGGACGTTGGGCTTTATGTCGCGGAGCCACATCGCCATCATCGACAGACGAGTTTCGTTGGCAGGGTCGTCTGCGTCGTAGTGAAACTCCAGAACAAGCTTTCCTGCCGTTCCGCGCTTTACCTTCACGTTGACGGCATTGCCTTCGAGCCCTACGAACCTGTTCATCAACTCCTGTTGCGACAGCGTCGGGATGGCCGAGCGCGCCGCGATCGCCACCTGTCGAATAACGTCGCTTCCACGTAGCTTTGTTAATTGAATCAGTTGCCAACCAGCTGCAAACGTGAGAGCCTGGCCCGGGAAGAGCAATTTAACTTCGTCCGGCAAGCCAGCGATCTTGGAAGCTTTCACCAGTCGCGCTTGGTCAACTCCCAAGACTTGAGCCGCTTCGCGCGTCGATGACCACAGTCCCGAATGTAGTCCGTCGCGATACCTTTGATCGAGCGCTAATGGTCGTTCCTTCGAATGCGCCCGGTATGAAGAGCCAGCGACCTCGTCGCCACACAAAAGCGCGAATAGTTGCGTCCTTGACTTCCCGGCCGGATCTATGGTCGCCGCGCGGAGCTTAAGCTGTTCGAGCCCTTGCTCATTGCTGGCACGGATCAATTCCCGCGCCGTGCGATTAACGATACCTACGTGCTTGAACAGATCAAGAATTTCGCCCGGAAACTCCGAGATCTTCACCGCTTGTTGAAGCCGAGCAGCGCTTGCCTTGAGGTTGAGGGCTGCGAGTTGTACCGATCCCTGGCGCAGGCTGTTCCAATGCCGGCCAAGCCCTGCCCGGTAGATTTCTGCAAGACGCAGCGGATCGTCCAGCGCAGCTTTCGCCGCGATAGTCGTTCGAATCATCATGTACTCAGGTTAAGGCGGCGTATCGCTGATAGAAGCCCGCGCGCTAGGAAGCGACGCACCAAGGCGAATTTGCATGGGCATTGGGGTCGCATACCCTTGTGTTTCGGGCTGTCAACAGCGAGTATTAACACGGACGCCATCGAAGTGTAGCGGAGGTGGACCTGCTAGCTCCGCGTGTTGGGCTGGCTACGCCCCCGAGGCTGGCAAATCCGAATCTTCTTTGATTTCACGGCTCCATTCCTCCACAAGAGCCTTCACACGATCGGCGAGCTTGTGCTGCGCCGGCCCTTGAACGCCCTTGAGACTCAACTCTGTCCGGCCATCGCCAAACAGTTTCAGTTCTCCTAAATCGGCACCCATAGGCGTTTTGAACTGCACGCGCGACTGGTAATGGGGGCGCCGTGATCCCGGGCGCTTGATCGTCGCCTCTGCCGAAGCTGCCTGTTCGAGCCTGCGCACACTTGCCCGGCCTTCCACGATTTCCTGCAACCAATGTTCGGCGACCTGCTCGCCTGCGCGCTCGTAGATCAGCTTCAGGTTGTACGCATGGGAGAGTCCAAGCGGCTTTGCTGCCTGCGCCAGCTTGTTGAAGAAAAGCTGGGGCAATTCGGTGAGAAGCGTGATTTTCGTGACCTGGTTCACCGACTCACCGACGGCCGCAGCCAGTTCGTTGTAGTCGATGTAGATACCCTCATCGAGAAGCTTTTTCCACGCGACGGCGTCATCAAAGACCGTCTGTTCGTCACGTTCCTTGTTTGCGCGATACGCGCGAAGATACAGTTCCTTGGCGCCCAATGGCTCCTCGGAGAGTTCGGCATCAATGTATTCGTTGCCGAGCGCCTTCGCTGCTCTAACGCGCCTCTCACCATCAACGATCACTCGCTTGTTCGGATACTCCGGAAGCTCAGTAACCTTGATGGCGTCTATCTGACCTTCGTCGCTGAAGCTCTTCGCCAGCGAGTCGATGGTTTGCGGGTTGTAAAACGTCCGCGGGTTATAGGGATTGGATACCAGGTCCGCCAAACGAACTCTGAACCTTCCTTTCCCGGGCAACATCGACGGAGCCAAAGCCGAGGCTGCGCCCGTTACTCGCGCTGCTTCGCGTTGCGCAGTTTCTACGACGTTATTTTGGGTGAGTCGTTCGTCTGCGGACAGGCGCTCTACAGCCATTCCTTGCCGAACGCGGCTTGTAAGATCAAGTCTCCCTTTAGCCATTTGCGGCCTCCTCGGTTCGTTCGTTGCTCAAAAGTGCTATCAGCTCTTCGACCAGCGCCTTCAGTTCCTGCTTCGCTTCCTTTTTGCCAGCCCTGACACCTGTCGCGTCGAATACTGTTCGGCCCAGCGCTGCGGCCTGCGGATAACACTCCCTATCCGACATGGTCGACTCGAACAGCAAAACCGACGATTCAGCGAGGAGCTTGCTCAACTCGCGATACAAGATCGATTTTTTATTGGATTTATTCACTAAAATCGCGAATTTCGCTTCCGGACTGGAAGCGCGCGTGCGCTCGATGAGCGCGATCATGCCTTGACTACTCCACATCTCTAGCGGGGAAGTATTGGTCGGGACGATCGTCGCATCCGCCACGGCGAGAACACGGCCTGTCGTCAAATTTGCGATATTCGGCGGACAATCAATCAATACAATGTCAAAGTCGTTCGCAAGATTGGCGATTTCCCGCCCGATATTTTTTTCCAACTTCGCTATGCTTCCCACACGAAAAGGCAATGCTTTGCCTGGATCGGTTGTCGCCGCCCAGCTCATGCAAGACTGCTGTTCGTCCGCATCTGCTACGTAGACGCTGTAGCCTTCTTCCGCGAAACCGGCTGCGAGATTCATCGTAACCGTGGTCTTCCCTACCCCGCCTTTCTGATTCGCAATTGCTATTGCAAGTCCCATTTCACTCTCTCCATGTATGGCGCACCTGAGATACGCGCCCTGAATGGGCACCTCGATTCGCTCCGCGCCGCTCGGACAAAGGCGCGCGGCGCACAAGCTAGAATTTACTTGAGCTTGCTAGGAATGCAAGCCCTAGATGTATATAAGTAGCACTATTTTCTCTGATGCTCGACTAGCGCAAACGCGTCGTGCGCGTCCGGTTGGAAAACGGATGCCCCGCACTCTCTGTAGGATCCGCTCTGACAACGGTCCGGACGGACACGTATGTTACGACTCTTCCACGTGGAAGAAGCGCTTCGGCAGACGGCGATGCCCGTGCATCAACTCACCCGTGTTCCGTACCTACTTTACTTTACTTCACTCCAATCGTCCTTTGCCGGCGCCGAGGTTCTAATGGGCGAGGCAAATCAAATTCCTGAAATTACGAAATGAGTGCATTGATTTCGCCCTGAGCGTGGTACGAAAGCAACACGAGCCCGATCCGCCGGTGGACAGCTTGGATCCTTATTTCATGTTGCGTAGGACAATCACGCCGGTTCTTCCGCGTGGAAGAACCGCGGCGGAAGACACAAGCCGACGAATGCCGATGGATGTCTGAGCCCGTGCCGGCGGTTCTGCCCCGAGGCGGTTTCGGTTGAAAGCAACAGAACAGAGATCGTTTACGTGGAAGCTTGCCCGCGGCGCGAAGCAAGAACACATGTGCCTCAATCACATGACAATCTTCCACGTGGAAGACGTGGGTCACTTTGGTCGAAAACAAGACATCAAGGCCCTTGCCGAGATGACCACCATTCTGATGACTATCACACCGACCATTTAGTCGCGCACTCGCAAGCCTCTATCGATACGATAGTCTTCCACATGAAAGACTCAGACGACCATTGTCCTGTTGGAGATTGCAACGCCAACAGTCGTGCAATCGCAAGGCGCTATCGAACGCAGCACACAATCTTCCACGTGGAGGATGCGAGCCGCCTTACGCACGACACGACATGAGAAACGCACAACTGAACAACATCCCCGTGATAATTGCAGTGTCAGTAAGACGCTATCGAATGGAGTAAGCAATCTTCCACGTGGAGGATGTGAGCCACCTTACTCATATCCAGACAAGACGTACGCGCAACTGACCATCATCCTGGTGGAAATTGCACCGTCACAGTCGTGCAATCGCATGGCTCAACCGAACGCATTAGACAGTCTTCCACGTGGAAGATCCCGCGCTTAGAAATGACCGACCCGCTTGGGTCCCATTGCTCCGATGTGCAGAGTGGCTTCGTGCGACTCTTGCCGCGTTGTGTAACCGGCGCGATCGGAGCGCAGTGATTACCCTTTATCTTCCACGTGAAAGATGCTGCTCTGCTCGCAACGGACCAGAACAGGCGCGCCAATTCGATCGGACCGTTGTGTAATTAGCTTCCCGTTACTATCGGCACTGACTGCACTGCCATTCTGGCTCTTGTGCGCAGGGGGAGTTATCTATCGACATGACAGTTAAAATATTCGGACAATACACTATAATTTTAAATATTTTATTCATTTCCGTCCCGCCCGAACAGAAAGGGCACAGTCGCGCCTGAACCGCGTCGCATCGTTGAAAGTCCGGCTTTCTTGTCGGGTTGATGGCGACAGAGGATCCCGCTGAAATTTGAACGCGGCGCCGCTGCCAACTAGCGCTGCGCTCAACGTCTTGCACCGCGCGTCGGCTGAACTAGACTTTGCACGCACGCGGAGTTCCGCGCGAGCATGTTTGATTTGGAGCAGTGGGACAATACCAAGACGCGCCTGACGCCGTCCGCGAGAGCATCGGAGTTTGGTCAGGGAAGGAGGTCTATCCTCCAGATAGCCGCCCCCTCTACGATCTACTCAAGTGGAGTAATCGGGTTTAGACGTCCCTAAGACAACCTCGTCGCACGGTGTTCAAGGTTCTTCAGGCTGTGGCAGTGGACGCCAAACCTTTAATCACGAATTTAAACAGATCCTCAGTCGACGGCTCGCCCCACGTTTCATGGGCCAGCCATGACAAGAACGATTGCTGTGCAGCGGCAGACTGTTTCTTTCCACCATCCAACCGCCACTTCTGCATCGGTTGCCACGCGTTATACCGCGCTATCAACTCGGCCTGATCACCAGCGCTCAACTCATCAAAGTAGGCTCTGGCATCCCCAAGCTGGGACGCTCGATATTTCTCGCGAATTTCCTCCTCCGTGATACCGGTCATGGGCAATCCCGGGGCTGCGGCCGCCTTTTTGGTACCGCTAGACTTCTCCGGTGTCACCCATTTTTCCGCAAGCGCTTTCCGGAAGTAGGCTGGAAGATTTGTGATCGGTGTGACGCCCTTTTTGGCTTCGCGCGCGCGAACATAGTCGAGCGCGTTGCGCACATCGCTCTCGCTATGGCGAGCCAAAGTTTTTCTCGCTTCCGAGCTCGGAATTCCCAACTGTGTGACCGACATTAGAAGATCACTATCCACCGACTCCAGGCGCGCGGCCTCTTGCTTCCTTGCCACGGTAAAGCGAACTCCAACAACGGCGCGCCCCTGTCGAACCTCGAGTACTTCAATCGTGTGGTCACTGACCTCATTCGCCTCCCGCACTGCGGGCGTCAAGACGTTTCGCTTGAACTCCTTGTACTCGGGGTAGATTGTCTTCGCGCCTTCCTGGCCGAGAAAGAGTTGGCGAAGCTTCTCGATCGGGATTACCGCCGACTGGCCAATGCCCTCGTAACGCACGGAGTTTTCCCACAGCACGAGTGCTGCCGCGCGTTTGAACGCGCGAACAATGCGCATATCAATCGTTGCGTACATCTGGGGATGAACGAGAAAATCCCGAATCTTGGCAGAAAACTCATAGGCGAGGGTGCTACGGTCCATCTCTGCCGTCGATAGAAGACCAGTCGCGGCCCAGACTTCTCCGCGCTCGGCTTCCAGAAAGTCCCAGTTCACAACGGTACCGATAAGGGAATTGATGACCCCTTTCAGATAATCGCGGTTGTTGCTGTTCAAACCTACCTTGTCAACGAGGTCCGTAAGCGCGATCGAGAATTGGGTAAGACCCACATTCGTGCCGGCATGATCGCGGTCCTGCTCGATCGCATTTGCCAACAGCGCGTTGTAGATCTTGTGCTGAACAAGAGTCAGCGCTTTGTTTTTCGCGCTGATGTGAACAGCCGGCGTCGCTTTCTTGAAGGGCTCCGGTTCCTCGACAGTGAAGAGTCCGATCTGAGTCGTCCTGGCTTCGGTTTTCGCACCTTTCTTGCCCTTCAATCGCTTTGGGGGCTGCGGCGACTGCTCAGCGAGCGTTACAGATTTGGATGCCACGCGTTGACCTCAAATTCCGTTCTATTTAGTTATCGGTGGTTGATAAGAAACCTCAACACGTCAATGACTTAGCAAGCACTGTTGAGATTCTACCCGATATTGTGTCCCGGTCCCGGCCGAGCGGGGCGTCCACCATACGGCTACACCCCTATCACAATCTGACCGCAATTCTGGCCTGAAAGACAACCATACGACTACACCTTTCGGCATTCCACGGGGCCCAATCGACCACCATTCTTCTGCTAACCCTGCCCTGGTGAGCGCTTACTTTCGTTGTGACCCACTACAAACCGTGGCTACGCCGCCCGGACTACCGATCGTCGAGCCGAACTCACAACCATGGATCTACACCTTCCGCCCAATTGTCATCGGCTCGCCGGCTGTGGCAAGCCGTCCAGCGGTCGTGCCCACTGCCCGAACTGGCGCTGTGGAAAACCATAGAACTACACCTTGGGATCGTCCCATAGAACTCCACCTGAGCGGCCAGCTAAAGATCCTTGCGCGCGAATGCGCTTCACACCAGATACCATAGAGCTACACCTAGGCAAACAACGTCCCGCCGCGCACGGCATCCCGTCCCTCCCGCACTCTATCGAGTCGCGCCGTTGGCCTACCATAGTCCTACACCTCAAGCCCACGAGGCTAGGCGCCTCGGATGACGAGGCAGAGGTCCGCAATACCATAGAGCTACACCAACCACCCTTAACCATAGCCCTACACGCTCAGGCTTTCCGGTGAATTGAATTTCGATTGCGAGGAAAAAATCCATGCAATTCAAGGGGAAACCCCTAGCTGCCTTCGCCGATATTTGGGAGCCGTGGGACCATTTACTCGCTGGTCAGGAATCATGGTGAGGCGCACAGGCCAGCGAGATGGAATTTCCGGTTTCCGTTCTTCCTAAAGACACCAGACCGCGTTTACGTGTTTACGTATACGCTTAACACCTTTAGTAAACCTTTAACGCCACTCAATCCCTTGCCGGGCGCGGCTTTCAGCCGACCAAGGTGTAGACCTCTGGTGCCCTTGGTGGTGCGTTATGGTACCGCCGGCGTGTGGATATGGTACGGACGGCGTAGTCGACTGGTACGGAAGGGTGTGTTGTTATGGTTCGAACGTGTAGCCGTGTGGTACGGGTACGTGTGACGGCTGTGGTGCAAATTACGGGCGCAAGCAAAAAACGGCGCATTCACCATTGCATCATCGTGCTGAAAGGACTGCCTTCCAAACAGTAGGCGCAGTGGTATCTTTGAGGCGCAACCGTGCGAGGTTGAACTGACCTTTGCGAATGCGATGCATCAACTCGACGCCCGATATCGTAATGGCCGCATCGCTGAAGCGTTTGAAGCCGAGCATTGCGTTGATCCTGGACTTGATGTTGCGATGATCCTGCTCAATCAA
>NZ_JARESU010000205.1:0-10853 GCF_046027075.1 Paraburkholderia sp. RL18-085-BIA-A
CCTGTCAATCCGGCCGCTACTGCACATCTTGTGCGCCAGCGTCAGGCACCCGGCCTTATGTTGCATCGCCTGAATACCCGCCTTGCCCATTGGGAGCCAGCCATGACATTCGATACGCTCAAAGTGAACCGCGAAGGAGCCGTTCTGTTCGTGAAGATGTTCGCGCCACCCATGAACCTGCTCGGCCCTGAGCTCGTGCGCGACCTGGTCACGCTGATTCGGGACGCTGAAGCCGACGATGGCACAAAGGTGCTCGTATTCAGCAGTGGCGACCCCGACTATTTTATCTCCCACGTGGATGTGACGAAGGTAAAGGAATATCGCGACGAAGCCGCAAAGCTGACCGGCGAGCCCTCGATCGCGCTGCTGTTCCGCCATCTGAGCGCCAGTCGGCTTGTCTCGATCGCGCAGATCGAAGGGCGTGTGCGCGGCGCGGGCAGCGAATTCGTGCTGGCGTGCGATATGCGGTTTGCCGCGCGGGAATCGGCGGTGTTTAGCCAGATGGAACCCGCCTTCGGATTGATTCCTGGCGGTGGCGCGGCCCAGTTCCTCACCCGCCTGATGGGCCGCGGCCGTGCGCTTGAAGTGATGCTGGGCGCGTTGGACTATGACGCGGACATCGCGGAACGTTATGGATGGATCAACCGGGCGCTGCCCGCCGGGTCGCTCGGCGACTTCGTCGCATCGCTCGCGCGACGCATTTCGCGATTTCCGGCGGCAGGACACGCGATCGTCAAGGAGCGCGTCAATGCCATCGCGCTCGCTTCCATCGACGAGTTTCGTCGCGATTCGAATCTCTTCGGGGCAAACGCGCAGTCTCTGCCAGCGCAACGCCGGATGGAAGCCGCCATGGCGCTCGGGTTCCAGACGCGCGAAGCGGAACTGGACCTGGGCCGGCTGCTGGGCGAACTCGACGAATGACAATCACGAGTGCGTTCATGCATCAGAAGCAACACGTAACGCTCCCTGTCGATAGCGGCATCGTCCTGTCGGCATGGCCGTTCGCGCCGGAGCACCACGACGCACCGATGGTAGTCCGTTCAAATTCATCCGTTTGTCCACTGGAGCCAACTCATGCCCGTATTTCACGCACACATCCCAAAAGGTCGATTCTCTCGCGAACACAAGATCGCAATTGGCCACGCACTGAACCGTTCGCTGGTGGTCGCACTGGGCATTCCCGCCGGCGATCGGTTCATTGTGATCAGCGAGCACGGCGACGATGAGCTATTCATTGATCCGACCTTTATGGAGATGGAGCGCTCGGCAAACGCAATGATTATTGAAGTGCAGCTCGGCGCGCACCGGCCGGCCAGTGAGAAGGCCGCACTGATGGCCGAGATCTGCCGGCAACTAGGCGAAGCCGCCAGCATCGCTCCGGACGACGTCTTTATCGCGGTAATACCTGTACCTACCGAGAACTTCTCGTTTGGCCGGGGCGTCGCGCAGTTGGCCGGTATTGCCCCACGCTGGTAAAGCGAGCACCAGCGCCCACCCGCGGGCCAGTCCAGACCTTGCATTCCTCGCCGTCGGTCTGACGGCGTCGACAATCAGCCTCCTGTCCAACGTCAACCGGCCGCACAAGATGGCATTGACGCTGTGTCGTTTTTCATTTTATCGTTGCGATTACTAAGATTTAGGAGCTAGTGATGTCAGACATCAACGATCTCCATGCGCCGCGGCGCCGCCGTTTGATTGGTGTGGCAGCGGCGTCCCTTGCTGCGGCCTCATTGAGCCGGCTCGCCATTGCGGAAACGAGGCAATCTATTACTGAAGTTGCCCCGCCGGCGGGCGGCGACAAAGCCGCTATCCGTCCACTTCGTGTGCACGTGCCTGAATCGCAACTTGTCGATTTGCGCAGACGCATCAAGTCGACACGTTGGCCGGAACGCGAAACCGTCAAGGATGCATCGCAGGGCGTTCAGCTTGCGACGATGCAAAAGCTCGCGGGGTATTGGTCGACAGACTATAACTGGCGCAAGGTCGAAGCGAGACTGAATGCGCTGCCGCAATTCGTCACCGAAATCGATGGGCTCGACATTCATTTCGTCCACGTTCGTTCGAAACATCAGAATGCATTACCAGTCATCATCACGCACGGATGGCCCGGCTCGGTCATCGAGCAGTTGAAGATCATCGATCCGCTCGCCAATCCGACGGCTCATGGCGGAAATGCATCGGACGCTTTCGACGTCGTGATTCCTTCGCTGCCGGGATACGGCTTCTCAGGCAAGCCGACTACGACCGGCTGGGATCCTGCACGTATCGCGCGCGCGTGGATCGTGTTGATGAAGCGCCTTGGATACACGCGCTACGTGGCGCAAGGCGGCGACTGGGGCAATGCGATCACGGAACAGATGGCGCTCATCGCGCCAGCGGAGCTGGTCGGCATTCATACCAACATGCCGGCCACCGTACCGGACGACATTGCCAATGCACTGAAGTACGGAAACCCGTCGCCGGCCGGCCTCTCGCCCGATGAGAAACACGCGTTCGATCAACTCGACTACTTCTACAAGCACGGTCTCGGCTACGCGCAAGAGATGGCGAACCGTCCGCAGACGCTGTATGCGATCGAAGATTCGCCTATCGGCCTCGCTGCATGGATGCTCGACCACGACGCCGCCAGTCAGGCCATGATCGCCCGCGTCTTTGACGGTCAGACCGAGGGCCTGACGCGAGATGACGTGCTCGACAACGTCACACTCTATTGGCTGACGGAGACGGGCGTTTCGTCGGCGCGGCTGTATTGGGAAAACAAGCTCAACTTCTTTGCGCCAAAGCACGTTGCAATTCCCGTTGCCGTCAGCGTCTTTCCGGATGAGATCTACGCGGCCCCGCAGAGCTGGACAGAGAAGGCCTATCCGAAGCTGATTCACTACAACCGCCTTCCGAAAGGCGGGCATTTCGCGGCATGGGAACAGCCGCAGGAATTCACGGAGGAACTTCGCGTGAGCTTCCAGACGCTGCGCTGACATCAAAGATGTGGATGACGCCACTATGGCATCACTCGCATCGTTCGGTGATCCACCGCAGACGTATTGACTCCAAGGCACTTCCGTTTTCTCCGCAACAGCTCCACGTGAAGCGCGCGATATTTCGTCGGCGCTTGTCTTGCTTGAATGAGGGGGACCAGACGGCCAAGCGTGGGATGCGGTCGCAACTGAGCAAAGTTGAGGATCGTGCGTCTGCCCGAGACTCAATGAATATTCCGGGCTGCGGTGCGATGGGCTGTAAGTCTGAAGCATGCGCTGGGAAAGACGACCGTGTGAATGACCGTTATAGCTGAGGACCGCCTCGAGCATTCCCGCGACTGGTGCGTCGGCTTTTTTTCGGGTTCAACCAGAAAGCGGGCCTCGCGCCGACGCCTTCGATCGTGGTTGTTTGCATCCTCGCGTGGCTTCCCTCGCAATGCGGATAGCGTTGTCGAAGCTGTTATCCGTGGCAACGTGTCTATTATCGACGCTCACAAACCAACGGTTGCCGCTCTGGCACCAGCGAATTCTCTTCTCTTCAAGAAGCGGAGCGAACCACCGCCATATCGAGGCATCCTCGGCATTAGCAGTCAAAGCGGCCGTCGCTCGCGCATGACCCATCTCAGTGGGATTACTCACCTGTTACCTCTCTGACTTTGATTTTTCCTTGCACCAGGTTCGAGACAATGCCGTCTCGAACTCCGGCACGGCCGTGAACAGATCGCCTACCAGACCGCAATCGGCGACGCTGAAAATCGGCGCCTCGGGGTTCCTGTTGATCGCGACGATGACCTTCGGGTCCATCATCCCGGCGAGATGCCGGATCGCACCAGAGACACCGACCGCGTTACTGGCACCAGAATCTTCATCAAGTCCGCAATCAGCAGATATGCTGCCGCCCCGCAAGCTGCGCAGGCGCGGCCGCGGTCAGTCGTCACGGTCACCCATTCTGCGGATCGTAGAGCTTCTCCCTGATGAAGAGCGCGGGCACCAGACCGCAAAGAAAATAGGCCCCGCCCATGACCAGAAAACCGAGGCCGATCGTTCCGTTCGTTGCGAGGAACCCGATCGCGGCCGGGGCGATTGCCGCACCAGCACGTCCCAGGTTGTATGCGCCGCCCACGGCCGAACCGCGAATGCGGGCCTCGAAACTCTCGGTCATGTAAGTCGCGTTCACGCCATACGGCATCCCGTAAAGAAGGCCGAAAAAAGTCATCAGCCAGGCAATGTTCCCGGGCGTGTGCCACAGCACGATAGCGGGCAAGAACACCGCCGCACCAAATGCACCGAATGCGAACACCGCTCGGCGACCAAGCTTGTCTGCAAGCCAGCCTGCCATGACTTTTCCGAGGATCATCGCGACGTAGGTCCCGACCATATAGCTCGTCATCGACGAAAAATTCAGATGCAGCTCCTTCTCCAGGTAGGTCGGCATCCAGTTGCTGACGCCGTAGTAGCCGAACTGCAGCAAACCGGCCGTCAGCGACCACAACAAGAACATGCGGCGGTGAGCCGGGTCGCCAAAGACGAGCTTCATCGCGCCTTCGCCCGTTTCTTTTCCGCCGGCGCCGCCGCGACGACGCGCATCGCGCGAAGCAACGTAGCTCTCCGGCTCGGGAACAATGCGCTGCATGATCAACGCAAGGACGACGGGAACAATGGAGATGAAGAAAAGATAGCGCCAGCCGAACGCGGGAAGAATCCAGGCGGCCAGAAGCGTCGCCACGACATAGCCCACCGACCATCCCGCCTGCAGCGTGCCAAGGATCGTCGAACGAAATCTGGTAGGCGAATATTCGGACATCAACGTATTGCAAGCGACATACTGTGCGCCGAGTCCAAGCGATGCTATGAAGCGAAATGCGGCGAACTGGGCGAAGTCGTGTGTGAAGCCGAGTGCGGCTGTACCAAGCGAAAACACCGCGATAGTCCAGACCACGGTACGCACGCGGCCGAAGCGATCACAGGCCCACCCGCCATATATGCCGCCAATCGCCATGCCGGCGAGCGTGATGCTACCAAGCGCCCCTGCTTCTACATTCGAGAGCCCGAATTCGCGCTTGAGACTCGACAGGCTATAGGACAGGAACATCAGGTCTGCTCCATCGACCATCAGACCGAGAAAAGCAAACACAAACGCCGCGATCCATACACGATCGTGCGCGATCAAGCCTTGCCGGCTAAACGAATTGATTTCCACCTTCTCTCCTCCATGCGACAAACATGCCGGCGGGCGCTCTTCGGCGCTTTTACGGCAAGCAATTTTCGGTGACCGTCACCGCTCTCTTCACTATTTCGACATGGCGGCGGCGATCAGATAATCGCGTCGCGCATCATGTTTCGCGCAATGACGAGTTGCTGAATCTGGCTCGTGCCTTCGTAGATGCGGAACAGGCGAACATCGCGGTAAAAGCGTTCGATCGCATACTCCGAGACGTACCCCGCGCCGCCATGTATCTGCACGGCGCGATCGGCTACACGACCACACATCTCCGAAGCGAACAGCTTGCAGCACGATGCCTCGGTGGAGACGTCCACCTTGTTGTCGCGGCGACGAGCCGCTGTTTTGAAGCCAATTCCCTCGACACCGCCGATGAGGTTTTGCGCAGGTACACGACAGTTTTCGAAGATGACGTCACACGTATGTGTGCCCTTTTGCCCCATTTTTTTGTCGATTTTCCCGAGCGATACACCAGGAATGCCTCTTTCGACGATGAACGCCGAGATGCCGCTTGCGCCTTTGACATCGGGGTTGCTGCGCGCCATGACGGTAAATATGCCGGCCTCGGGCGCGTTCGTGATGAAGCGCTTGGTGCCGTTGATGACATAGTGGTCGCCGTCGCGTACGGCCCGCGTAGACAGCGAAGCGGCATCCGAGCCGGACCCCGGCTCGGTCAGCGCGAACGAGGCGATGAGTTCGCCCGACGCAAGCCGTGGCAGATAGTGTTGCTTCTGCGCGGCCGTTCCGTCGATGATGATCCCCTGCGAGCCGATACCGACATTCGTGCCGAATAACGAGCGAAAACATGGCGACGTTTTCCCGATTTCAAACGCCACGAGCACCTCCTCTTCCATCGTGAGCCCAAGACCGCCGTATTCCTCGGGGATCGAAAGGCCGAAAAGTCCGAGCTCGCGCATCTCGGCAACGATGTCAGCAGGAATTTCGTCCGTTTCCGCCACTTCATTTTCAGCGGGGACGAGCCGCTCGCGCACGAAGCGCGAAACTGCGTCGAGAAGGAGGCTTAGCGTTTCATGGTCGCGGATCATCTGTATTCCTGATTGCAAAATGGGCGTTTTGCTCGAGCGTCCCATATGTCTGTCATCGCCGCCCTATGGCGGCACCTAAACGTTGCACAAGGTCCACAAGGCGCGGACCAATGTCGTTTTCCAGCGTACCCCGGCTCATCACAAATGCTGGGCCCCCGCAATTGAAAGCCATGCGCGTGCCATCGGGTGCCGTGAACGGGGCGCCAACGCTTGCGATATCTTTGTCCCATTCGCCGATCGAGCGACAGAAGCCGCGCTCCTCATAGTCCTTTATTGCCTGATCGATGCCACGCTTGATGCGCGGCCAGGCCGATTCGTCCTGAAGACGCACTTGCTCGAGCACTTCGTTGCGCTCATCTTCAGACGCCGCCGCAAGGTACGCCCGTCCAATCGATGTCGTCGCGAGCGGCAATCGGACGCCGACGCCACGCATTACCGTAATCGGCGCGCTGCTGCGCACCCACTCGATGTAGACGATCGAAAGGCGATCACGAACCCCGACGGCTACCGATGCGCGGGAATACTCGGCAAGTTCCTGCATGAACGGGCGTGCGACATCCCGGATGTCCAGATTCGACAACATCGAATAGCCGAGCGAGAGAACACCGGTCCCGAGGCTATATTTCCCGAGCGACTCCGAGTAGCGCAGATAACCCAGCTTCGCGAGCGTGCCTGCCAACCGCGCCACCGTTGCTTTCGGCAGGCTCGTGCGACGAGCAAGCTCCGACAACCCCAGATAGCGCTCCCGAGGGGCGAAGCACCGCAGTACCTCAAGTCCCCTCGCTAACGCAGTCACGAACTGCCGGTCCGTGCTGGCCTCTTCGTCGAAACGCGCAATATCACGTTGCTCGTACTGAGGCTCCAATGAACCCGCCGCGTTTTTGATCTTCGACATAGCTGCACTCTGCCCTTGCTCTCTCGATTCCTTTCCCTTGCCGAATCCTGTCATGGTGAAAATCTCCGTGTCAAACATTTTCGAAAATCGGTCCGCACAGCGGACCTTTTTTTCTTTCGCGCGATTCTGCATAACAAACTGCACGGCGCGGCACGAGCACTCGATGATTTGCCTTCAGTCAGGCAACTAACATCATTTTCTAACCACACCTAAACGGCGTTTACATTCCACGCGCGGTCCGTTACTGTGCATATCAGTTCAAATTCTATCCCATCGGTCCGCCTAGCGGACCAATCGGAAGACGCCCCGGATCACCGTCGACTTCAGGATGACTTGCATGTCCAAAGCATTTTCACACCTTCGCGTTCTCGATCTGTCCCGCGTCCTGGCCGGCCCTTGGGCGAGTCAGACGCTAGCGGATCTGGGCGCCGAAGTGATCAAGATCGAACGTCCCGGCACGGGCGATGACACGCGCGGCTGGGGCCCGCCCTACCTGCACGACCGTGACGGCAATCCCACCGGCGAGTCCGCCTATTTCCTGTCCGCAAATCGCGGCAAAAAATCCGTGACACTGGACATTGCGACGCATGAAGGGCAAACCATCATTCGAAAGCTGGCGCAACAGAGCGACGTATTCATCGAGAACTACAAGGTCGGCGACATGGCACGCTACGGCCTTGCGTATAGCGATCTGCGCGCAATCAATCCGCAGCTCATCTACTGCTCGATAACGGGCTTCGGGCAAGACGGTCCGCTCTCGAAGCTCGCCGGTTACGACTTCATCGTTCAGGCCATGGGCGGATTGATGAGTATCACCGGTGAGCGGGACGAACTACCAGGTGGCGGCCCACAAAAAGTCGGGGTAGCGTTCGCCGACCTGATGACGGGCATGTATGCAACCGTCGGCATCCTGGCGGCACTGGCGCATCGCACCCAGACGGGCGAAGGCCAATACATCGACATGGCATTGCTCGATGTACAGGTCGCGACAATGGCGAATATGAACCTCAACTACCTTGTATCGGGAAAGACGCCGAAGCGCGAGGGCAACGCGCATGCGAACATCGTGCCTTACCAGGTGTTCAAGGCGAAAGATGGGCAAATGGTGCTGGCGGTCGGCAACGACGGACAGTTCCGCAAATTCTGCGAAATTGCGGATTGCACACGTCTGGCGACCGATCCGAACTTTGCTACGAATGCATCACGCGTGACGAACCGTGAAACGCTCGTCCCGATGATTCAGGAAGTCCTGGCCACGCGCACGATCGAGCAGTGGGTAACCCCGCTCTCGGCCGCGGGCATACCCTGCGGACCGATCAACGACATCGCGCAGACATTCGCCCACCCCCAGGTCCAATATCGCGGGATGCGGGTGGATTTGCCCCATCCGCTCTCGGGCAGCGCGCCCAGCGTGGCGAATCCGATCCGGATGTCTGCGTCGCCGATCCAGTATCGTAGTGCCCCGCCGATGCTTGGGCAGCATACCGATGATGTGCTGGCATCGCTGTGCGGGATCGGCGGAGATGAACTCCATGGTTTGAGGGAGAAAGGCGTCGTGTGACACATGTTCGAGGCGGAACGCGTCCCCGTGCCCTTCTGGGCAAAGCAACCCGATCACAGCAAGGACAAGGGCAGCTCATGGGCGACACGCCCACCCTAAAATCGCCCACCAGCGCGGAGCGTACGCGCAGCGGCCTTGGCGTCGCGGCGCTGCAGCGTGACATCGTCGACAACCTGATCTGTCTGCAGGGCCGATAACGCGGCACGCGTGTCTACGTCAACGCCCGGCTCACGGAGCACTGCCGACAGATTTTCGACTTCGCCGACCCGGCGTGAAATGAGCACCGATTGCCTGCCGCGCACGCGACAGTCGGCTCATCACGGTTCCAATTGGCACGTTGAGAACCTCGGCGGCTTCCGTGTAATTCAACCCTTCCACAGCGACGAGCAGCACCACGGCGCGTTGGGCCTCCGGCAGTCGCATCACCGCGTCGATGATCTGCCTGTTCATCAGGTCCTCTTCCGGCGTACTCACCGATTGGTCAGCGACGTTCTGCACGCGGCTGTCGTCCCATTCCACACTGGACCGCTCGCGTACATTGCGTGCTTTCAGCTCGTTGATCCAGGTTGTGTGAACAATCGAAAACATCCAGCTAAGCGGCGCAGTGCCCGGCTGCAATTGATCCTCGCGCACCAGCGCCCGTACGCACGCGCGCTGCACCAGATCCTCCGCATCATGCCTGTCGCGAGTAAGGCGCAGTGCAAATGTCCACAGGCGCGGCAGCATCGCGGGAAGCATCCCGCGTAAATCCGCGGTGCTCATTCGCTGCAATTCCACATTGGTACCCAGCGCGTCGCACACTTCGCACGGGTGCCTCGCAAGGACGTTAGTGTGATGTGAGGGTCGCAGCATCGCGAGAAACGAAATACTGAAAATGTCGTGAGCACGTGTACGTCCATGTTTGCGGTTCTCTGATGGCGGTTAAGGCATGGCTGTTCTTGGTGATGGTCATGATTTGCTCTTTGCCGGTGGTTGATTCAGGTGATGACTGAGATGAATATTCGACGATGTGAAGTCAAAGATAATTACCTTGAAACTGGTATATTTATTCCATTCACTCTAACAATAGAGCGCCGCCCGATATGGACCGTTTCCAGGAGATGCAGGTGTTTATCCGTATCGCCGAGCGCGGCAGCTTTACGCGTGCGGCCGACGATCTGCAGATTCCCCGTGCCACCGTCACCAACCTGATGAAGCGGATGGAGGCGCGGCTCGGCACGCGACTGCTGGAGCGCACCACGCGCGCGGTGCGGCTGACTCACGACGGCGAGGCGTTCTATCGCCGCTGCGTGCGCCTCGTGGCTGATCTGGAGGAAGCGGAGGGTTCGTTTCGCAACGTCGCTCCCAAGGGACTGCTGCGCGTAAATGTGCAAGGAACGCTGGCGAAGCACTTTGTCGTGCCCGCATTGCCAGATTTCGTCGCGCAGTATCCCGGCATCGAGCTTCATATCGGCGAGGATGACCGCCTCGTCGACCTGGTGCGCGAGGGAATCGATTGCGTGCTGCGGGCGGGGACGCTGCAGGACTCGTCAATGATCGGGCGGCGCGTCGCTTTGATGGCACAGGTCACCGTGGCCAGTCCCGCCTATCTTGCGCAATTCGGTGAGCCGTCAACGCTGCAAGCGCTCGCAGACCATCGCGCGGTGAACTACATCTCGGGCGGTTCAGGACGGGCGTTACCACTGGAATTTACGGTCGACGGAGAAGTGATCGAGATGCAGCTTCCGTCGATCGTGTCGGTCACAGGGGCGGATTTATACACGGGAGCCGCCGTGGCAGGCCTCGGCGTGGTTCAGGTACCCAGATACCGAGTGTCGGGCGAGCTGTCGGCCGGAACACTGAGAATTGTGCTCGGCGATTTTCCACCACCCCCGATGCCCGTGTCGGTGCTGTATCCGCACAACCGTCAGCTCTCATCGCGGGTCAGGGTCTTTGCGCAGTGGCTGCGCGATATCTTCGAAGCAGCGGGCTGAATGTGGGCGCTCGCACTGCAGTCGACATCTCGGCCCGGCGATCCGGAACGCTGAGTGCGGATCGGTGACACACTGAAGTACGCGCGCGGGCTCGAGCGTTGAAGCCTCAAGCGTGAGTCAGCGCGCCGGCCATGTGGCCGGTGCGCTTCGGCTTCATGCCGACGTCATCACGCTTTGACCTC
>NZ_JARESU010000206.1:0-10822 GCF_046027075.1 Paraburkholderia sp. RL18-085-BIA-A
GTGCCCGGTGGGGCACCTCCATGCTGCTCCTGGTGGCCTGCTCACTACCTTGGTGGGGTCCAGCTCCAGATAACCGTCCTCACGGAACGCCAGGCACTCGCCTTCGCTTCCCTCCCACTACCGCTTCAGCGGTTTAGTACAAGGTGCCAAATGTGGCGGTTATCCATATGTGGCGGCCAATGCTGACCCCTTCTTCGGCAGCGGAAATCGGGTAGATCAAGACCACATATAGTTTTCTCAAGCTTCTTTGCATACTGGTCGGATCCGCATCCAGCAAGGAGGTCCGATCATGTTTGAGACCCTGTTTTCTTACCCCAAGGTCGTAGCGCGCCATCGGAACGGGCCGCAGGCTGACGCACGCGAGAGGTTTCTGTTGCATTGCGCAGAGCAGGGATTGTCTCGCCCGACGTTGGCGCACCTTGCCAGTGAGTTGCTGATCGTTGCGCAGGGCTTGCATATGGGCAGGCGCCAAGTCAGTGCTCAGGAGATTGACGTTGCCGCCGATCATTGGGCCAGGCACCAGAAGCGGCACAAGCGCGCCCGGACAGGTAAATGGTCGCGGCAGTGGTTTATCTCAACTGCGACTTCATGGTTGCGCTTCATTGGCCGCATGAAACTGTCCACGAACAAGACGGGACCGTTCGCGGACGAGATGGAACAATTCGTTGCATTCATGCGAGACGAGCGTGGCCTGGCAGCGGCTACCATTCGTAATCGATGCTGGCATCTCGCGACGTTTTTCGATTCGCTGCCCAGTCATAAGCGCTCATTAAGCCGCATATCCCTGGAAGAGATCGACACCTATCTTGCCCGCCATGGCGAGCATGGCTGGTGCCGGGTTTCGGTATCTTCAGCAGCCGACGCATTACGCAACTTCTTCCTGTACGCCGAACACCAGCAGTGGTGCTCCGCCGGGTTCGCCGAAGGAATCAGCGCTCCACGCATATTCAGGCAGGAAGGGCTACCTCGCGGACCTGTGTGGGAGGCGGTTCAACGCCTCATCGCCGCCACCGGCGTTAGCGACGCGGCGCGTGACATTCGCGACCACGCAATTTTGATGTTCTTAGCCATATATGGGTTGCGAAGTGGTGAAGTGGCACATCTGCTACTGGAGGACATTGACTGGGAACATGAGATCATTCGCTTAACGCGTCCTAAGCAGCGCCGAATCCAGACTTACCCCCTGACATACGCGGTAGGCGAGGCGATTCTGCGTTACCTTCGGGACGTCAGGCCCTCGTGTCCCCGACGAGAGTTGTTTCTGACTCTTAAAGCTCCCCTTCGACCGTTGTCGCCCAGCGGTATGTACTACGTAGTAAAGAGCCGCCTGGACTTGTTGCGTTGGCAGGGTCCGGGGCTCGGCCCGCATTGCCTGCGTCACGCCTGTGCTTGTCATCTTGTCGCCTCCGGATTTTCGCTGAAGCAAATCGGTGATCATCTTGGACATCGAAGCGCTTACGCCACCCGTATTTATGCCAAGACAGATCTAGGTGGACTTCGGCGAGTCGCAGAATTTGATCTGCGGGGGGTACTATGAAACTCTCCACCGCTGTGTCAATGTACGTCACCTACAAGCGTTCAGTGGGCATGCGATTCAACACGGAAGCCCGCACGCTAAAGTCTTTCTGTCGAGCTCTGGGTGATATTCCAATGGCAGAAGTCCGGCCTGATCAGGTACTTGCACATCTAGCCGGCACCGGACCCATCACTTCATTCTGGGAGCGCAAGCATGGAGCGCTCTGTGGTTTTTACCGCTTTGCTATCGCACGGGGCTACGCGACACGCTCGCCGTTGCCTACGCATGCCCCTAAACCACCGCTGGCCTTCGTACCTTATATCTATTCTCGCGCGGAACTGCGTCGCTTGCTCGATGTTGCCTCGGCTACTGACCATCCACGCACTCGTATTGACCCTCATGTCCTACGAGCGCTGCTTTTGCTCCTGTATGGCGCCGCTCTTCGGATCAGCGAGGCACTTTCATTAACGATGGCTGATCTGGATCTTGAGCAATCGGTGTTGTGCATTCGCGAAAGCAAGTTTTATAAGACGCGGCTGGTCCCAATGGGACCGGACCTCGCCAAGGCTCTTGGTCAGTTCATCACAGATCGCAGCAGGACGTATTCTTCCAAACCAGAGTCACCTGTATTTCCCTGCCGAGACGGTAGTCCGATCACCGTCCGCGTCGCTGAGAACGCTTTCAGACGCGTGC
Organism: Paraburkholderia sp. RL18-085-BIA-A; assembly: GCF_046027075.1. Lineage (NCBI taxonomy): Bacteria > Pseudomonadati > Pseudomonadota > Betaproteobacteria > Burkholderiales > Burkholderiaceae > Paraburkholderia > Paraburkholderia sp. RL18-085-BIA-A. The sequence continues at coordinate 2,210 of NZ_JARESU010000206.1, forward strand.
GGAATCGTGCCGGCGTTTTTCGGCACGATGGTGCCCGTTATCAACCCCGTCTTCACGATCTGAGGCACACCGCCGCGGTCCATAGACTCATTGCGTGGTATCGCAACGGGGCCGATGTCCAGCTCCTGCTGCCTCAGCTTGCGACCTATCTCGGGCACGTTCACATCGCCGGTACGCAACGTTACCTTACCCTCACACCCGAACTGCTACGCGAAGCGAGTTTGCGTTTCGAGCGCTTTGCAATGGAGGCTTCCCATGCGTGACTCCACTTTCCTCGGACCGTGGGTCCGGCGCTTTCTGCTTGAGCATCTGGTCGCAGAGCGTAATCTCGCTCTCAACACTCAAAGAAGTTATCGCGACATGCTCACGTTGCTTTTGCCTTTCCTGGCGAAGAAGCACAAGAAATCCGTCGACCGCCTTAGCGTTGTTGATCTCTCGCCGAAACTCGCCCGGTTGTTTCTCGGACATCTGGAACAGCAGCGTCAATGCGAGGTGAGCACCCGCAACCAGCGTCTGGGTGCCCTCCATGCCCTCGCGCGTTTTATCGGCGAGCACAGTCCGGAACACGTGGACTGGTGTGCCCAGATCCGCCTGATTCCTTACAAGAAGACCAGCCAACCGGGCATCACCTGTCTGGATAAGGCAGAAATGGATGCGCTTCTTGCCGCGCCCAACCGTGAAACTCCGCAGGGTCGGCGTGACTACGCATTGCTGCTGTTTCTCTACAACTCGGGAGCACGTGCGAGCGAAGCAGCACAGCTTCTGGTTCGGGATGTCGACGTGCAGGGCCTGTCCGTCAGGATCACTGGGAAAGGACGTAAGCAGCGCCTTTGCCCGTTGTGGCCGACCACGGTCGATCAGCTCATGCAGCTAATCGAAGGGCGGGCCGTGCACGATCATGTATTCCTGAACCGCTGTAGCCAGCCAATCACCCGCTTCGGTATTCATTCGCTGGTTGAGCGGTCCGCATCCAGAGCTTGCACGCAAATCCCTTCATTGGAGCGCAAACGTGTCAGCCCACACACAATTCGACATTCCACCGCGACGGCTCTGCTGCGCTCCGGTGTCGATATCAACACAATCCGCGGATGGCTGGGCCACGTCTCGATCAACACGACGAACATCTACGCCGAAATTGATCTGGAAACGAAAGCGAGGGCATTGGCCACTTGTGCTCCCGCTGATGGCGGCCAATCCAGCAAGCCTTGGCGAGAACGGCCAGGATTGATGGAGTTCCTGCGTGGACTATAGCGGGAAATATATGTGGTGGCCGATCTGACAATCCGCCCATTTCAGCGGCGCACGAAGGATCGGCGCCACATATGGATAAGCGCCACATTTGGCACCGGGCTCCTACCTCGGGTGTTTGACGGCGAAGCGCCGATCAGGCCATGGATGAAGGATTCGAGGGGGCGGAAGCCAGGCATTGGCGATTCGTCTCATTCGCTCCCACGTCATGGCGTCCTTCTGACTGCGCCGCCGGAGCGTGCGCCGCCATAGATCGGTGACGTGATGCCGGAATGCGACGAGTGCCCGCGAGTTGGTAGGCACCGCGTGATACGCGAAGTATCCGCGAACCACCTGCCTGAGCCATTGCCCTTGCACTGGAATCGGTTCGTGCATGCGCTTCCGTAGCGCCTCCTTGATCTGTCTGAGTCTCGCCCGCATGCGATCCCCTCGGGTCTTCCGCTGTAACTGGAAAGCCCCGCGACGAGATCTGCCGCAGATAAAGATGAAACCCAGGAAGGTGAAGGTCTCCGGTCGGCCAAGACCCCGACTCTGGCGGTTGACCGCTGCATAGCGGCCGAACTCCAGCAGCCTCGTCTTGTCCGGATGTAGCTCAAGCGAGAACTCTTCCAGCCTCGATCGCATCGCGTCCCAGAAGCGCCGCGCGTCGGCTTCGTGCTCGAAGCCGACAACGATGTCATCCGCATACCGCAGGATGATCACGTTGCCTCTTGCTTCCCGCCGTCGCCACCGGTTGGCCCAGAGATCGAACACGTAGTGCAGGTACACGTTCGCGAACAGCGGTGAAGCCACTGATCCCTGTGGTGTACCGGTCTCACTGACGCTCAGCTCTCCGTCTTCCAGAACACCCGCCTTGAGCCACTTGCGCACAAGGCGGATGATGCGCTGGTCGCCGATCCGGTGCTCAATGAAACGGACTAGCCAACTCTGGCTAACCGAGTCGAAGAAGCTCCGAAGATCCGCGTCCAGAATCCAGTTCACCGGAGTGTGGGTAATGGCCGTCGCCAACGCATCCAGCGCATCATGTTGACTACGCCCGGGCCGAAACCCATACGAGAAACCGAGAAAGTCTTCCTCGTATATCGCGTTCAGCACTTCCACTACCGCACGCTGGACGATCTTGTCTTCCAGCGCGGCAATCCCCAGCGGGCGCTGTTTGCCGTCCGGCTTCGGTATGTACTGTCGCCGAACAGGCAGTGCCCGGTACGCTCCGCTCTGTACCTGCGCGAACAGGCGCTGGAGATTCTCTTCCAGTCCTGCCTCGTAGTACCGCCACGTCAGGCCATCCACTCCGGGAGCCGCATTGCGTTTGAGCGCAAAGAATGCCATCCGAAGTCGGTCGACTGTGACGTGGTGTAGAAGCGCGGTGAACCGCTCCTTCTTCCGCTGTCTTGCAGCTTGCCGTACACGTTCCAGCCCCTGTGGCACGCTTGCCCGATTCTGCGCCCGGTGCGTGTGTGGCCGACCCGTGTTCCCCTTGGTCCCCGCCCTTGGCTCCACCCACTCCGCAGCTGGTTCCCCAGCCTTGTTCGCAGGCTTCATCGCTACTACGGCGGAGTCTGACTTCTCCCGTCCGTTCATCATCGGCTACGGCTCCTCGCCTTCCCGATGCGGACCTGTCCATCCTGGGACAGGCCAGACTGGAGATCTCCCGGTTCCCGAACAAGGAGCGTGCGCACATGCCAGGTTCGACGACCACGCCAGGTCATCCCGGCGCTCGCGATTGCGCGCCTGAACGTCTTGCCTTCCGCTACACACACAGCGTCGGCACCCGGGATCAGTTTTCTATCGTGGCTCAGTGGCTGGCCTGCACGTACCCCTGCCGACGCTTCGCCGACATCCTCGCGGATGCCTGCGCACGGCTCGGGGCCGATGTGGTTCGCTATTCCTTCATCGCAGTGGACTTGCACCACCTACTCCTTGCCGGTCTCCCGGCGCACGTGTGTCAAAACTCAGGCTCACGCCTCTCGTTCAAAAAGTCGGCTTTCGAAAAGGGCCTACAACGGCTTGGTGGCGTGTCGGGAAGGGTAAAGTGACCCCTCAAAACCTGCAACTTTTGTGTTTTGACACACCCTCGGCCATAAAGAGACGCACGTCCGCTCGCGTCCAACGGCCGAAGTTCAACCAATTTTTGACGTTCGGCGAAGGAAGTTGGTAGCGCGGAGTATTCGACGACAATCGAGTTGATGGCTGCGGTACGGGCGTGCTTCAGGCGGGCGCCACTTGCGTTTCATCCTTCATCGATCGTGGGAATTGCACTCGGCACATGATCGCGAGATCGCGGTTGGTCGCGCTGCCGCGAATCACCGAAGGCCAACTTCCCTCCTTTGCCAGTCCGCAACACGCCGGAGCGCTGGTGGCCGCATCAAGCGCGCACGCTGTCGTGCGGGTAGGACCAAAGTCCAATAGCAGCGAACCACCATCTCTCATAGTCTTAACTTGGCGTTGACTCAGTTTGCGTACTGAGGTGCCTGTGTGGGTAATAGCGGAACGTTCCGTCCGCACGAAGTCTGGGCGCGGACGCGGGAAACGCAAACCGCCGACCCGCACAAGGACGACGCAGTGACGCTTCGTGCACGCACCGCGATGGGGTGCGGCCTGTGACCCGTCGCAGTTGCGAACTGCTCGTGAAGTGCGCCCTGCATAGGGACGATGCTCGATATCTACGTCATCACCGTTCTGATCGCGCACATGCAGTTCCAAGGGCTCGCGCCCTTCAGACCGGGCCAGCCGCAATGTCGTTCGACCGACGCCTGATCTGGGACAAGGCTGAGAAAGATCATGGCTAGGCCGCCCGATCGACCCGACTCACCCGACATCCCCGTAGCGGTGGCCACGTCTCGCTCGCGCTGGCGCATGCAGATCGTCTGGTTGGTGCCGATCATCGCGGTGCTGATCGGTGGCTGGCTGGCCGTGAAAGCCGTCTTCGAGCAAGGGCCGACGGTGACCATCAGCTTCGCGACCGGGGAAGGTCTCGAAGCCGGCAAGACCAAGATCAAATTCAAGAACGTGGACATCGGCGTGGTCAAGAGCGTGACCTTTTCTAGGGACCACCGCAACGTCATCGCAACCGCTGAACTTGCCAAGGACGCTTCAAGCATGCTGGTCGACGATACGCGCTTCTGGGTCGTCCGCCCGCGCATTTCCGGTGGCACCGTATCGGGCATCGGCACGCTGCTGTCCGGTTCCTTCATTGGCATGGATCTGGGAATCTCAACGAAGACGCGGCACGACTATGTCGGACTAGAGACGCCACCGGCTATCGCCAGCGGCGTACCCGGGCGGGAGTTCGTGTTGAAGAGCCAGGATATGGGCTCGCTCGATGTCGGCTCTCCGATCTTCTTCAGACGCCTGCAGGTCGGACAGATCACATCGTACGCACTCAATGCAGACGGCAAGGGCGTCACGCTGCTGGTCTTCATCAACGCGCCCTATGACAGGTACGTGCAGAGCGATACGCGCTTCTGGCATGCAAGCGGCGTCGACGTGTCCTTGGGTACCGATGGCGTCAAGGTCAACACGCAATCGCTGGTCGCGATCCTGATTGGCGGTCTTGCATTCGAGACACCCGATGACACGGCCGACCAGACGGAGGCTGCCGTTCGCACCGAATTCTCGCTATTCCAGGATCGGGCGGAGGCAATGAAGCGTCATGACCGCATTGTCGATACCTATGTATTCAATTTTAACGACTCAGTGCGAGGGCTGACGGTCGGCGCGCCCGTCGATTTTCGCGGCATCGTGCTGGGCGAGGTGGCGGCGATCTATACGCGCTTCGATCCCGTCACGAAGCAGTTCAGCATTCCGGTCGAGGTGCGCTATTATCCGGAGCGTTTCACGTCGCGTTACAAGTCCGGCCTGGGCGAAGGCCGGGCCAGCGCGAATACCCACCAGATGGCGGACTGGATGGTCGCGCATGGCTTCCGTGCACAGCTGCGAACCGGGAGCCTGCTGACCGGGCAGTTATATATCGCGCTCGATTTCTTCCCCGCAGCGCCCAAAGCCGAGATTAACTGGAGCGCGAACCCGCCGGAATTGCCGACCGTGCCAGGAGGACTGCAATCGCTGCAGGATTCGATCACGACGCTTGTCGCCAAGCTGAACAAGATTCCGTTTGAGGGGATCGGCAAGAACGCACAAAAGACGCTGGCCGACGCGGATACGCTTCTCAAACAGTTGAGCACTGAGGTGATGCCGCAGGCGCGCGACACGCTGGCTGCGGCGCAGACGGCGCTCAACTCGGCGAACAGCGCACTGCAGCCAGACTCTTCGCTGTCACAGACTACCGGCGACGCGATGCGCGAACTCTCGCGGACTGCGGCGGCGTTTCGCATCTTGGCGGACTACCTCGAGCGTCATCCAGAGGCACTTATCCGCGGCAAGCCGGGAGACTCACAGTGAAGCACACGTCCCCGTCACTGGCGATGGTACTGACGGTACGGGTTGGGAGTATTGACCCCTCTGCGTTTTCGACAGTGGACGCGCACGTCACGGTGCGAGTCAGCCTTCGCCAGCGATCCGCGACCGTCCTGTAAAGGCCGAACGCCGGACGTTTGGCCGCATTGGCCTATACGACGGCTGAGGGTTGGCAAGAGGCGGTCGTGCCTGCCTGGCCGCGACCATTCACTAAGCCCACGTTGGGCTGGGGGCGCACTGTCTCAGTTACAAATGATCGCGAAAATCGTACAGCTTTCGCGGCCCGATGATGCCGGATAATGTGACCTGCGTTCAGAGAGAAGGAGTATCCGGTGCGTGTAGGTCGCCCGATCAAGGCATTACCCCAACCCTTGTGCGATTATTGCGGCGCTCACGCCGTGCTCGTGAAATACGGTGAGGCGTCGTATCCCGACCGCGAGGTCCACGGCGCGCTATGGGTCTGCTCAGCGTGTCAGGCGTGGATCGGCATCCACTCGCGTAGCACGCGGAACGTGCCGCTGGGGCGTCAAGCCGACGGCGCGTTGCGCGACGCGAAGAGCCGCCTGCACGACACGCTCGAGCCGCTGGTCGCGGGCAAGGTCAGGCGCGATTGCGTCAACCTGTTTGAGGCCCGCGCGAAAGCCATCCGACGGGTCGCCGGCGAACTCGGCTACGTGCCGGTGCCAGGATCGATCCACAACCTTTCACTCGAACAGTGCGAGCAGCCAATCCGGTATGTCGAAGCATTCATCGCGCATCGCCGCGCTGCATCGCCTGGTGATCGGGCTTAAGCGAAGCCTGACGGTGGCCGATATTCTCATTGCAAAGATCACCAACGAACCCTGATGCCCAAAACTCTCCCATTCGCGCGCCACCCCAACTCGGCACGAGCACGGCGCGCGAAAACGATGCTGTTGCCGATGCCTCGCGCCACCGCCGACGAGCTCGCGCTGCGGGTACACCTTGCACTCGCAACCATGTGGGCCGGCGCCGGCAGCGTGCGTGACGCGCAGACCCTCACGCAGACGATGATCCTGACGGGCTTTATCGCCGAGGCAGGCTACGGCGCGGCCACGTACGAGCAGCTGGTCGTCGCGGAGGCGGCCATGTCGGCTGCGTTCGACCGCGGCCGCGATACGGGCGAATGGCGGCTCGATGAAGGCGCCGCAAGTCAGCTCGCTGCAATCGTCACAACCTATGACGAGCAACTGCGCCGCGCGCCGTTGTGGGCTGTCGCTGAAGCGAGCGAGCGGCTCGACCGCTTCCAGGCAGGCGAGCCCTATCAACGAGCAGACCGCAAGCTGGCCTGAGCCGGCATTGAGTGTCCGGTGACCGTCTAGCCTCGGCCTTGAGAGTCGCACTGGTGCGGCGCGAACAGTCGTCAGCCTGTCACCGCCGCGACCTGAACAACCGTATAAGCTCTTCGCGTAGCTCAGAGATGTCCAGAACGTGTCGTGCACGCGTGACTGCCACGTACAGCAGGCGCATCTCGTCTTGCTCCAGCATCAGGCGTCCGTCGATGGTCTTGAAGCGAAAATCATTGGCTACTTTCACCCGTTTCCATTCCAGCCCCTTCGCGCGGTGAACGGTAGAGATTACGTAGTCGGCGGACGCCTCGGGCGTGATTCGCCGCGCCAGTGCACGCAGATAGTCGGTGCCAAACTCGTCGACAATCCGTACGATCGGATGCAGGTCGCGCCCGACCGCGCTCTGTGCAAACGCCTGAGCGTCCTTCCACGTTTCGAACAGGGAGAACGCCGCTGGCCGGAACGCTCGTTTTCCCGCCTGCAACTGATCGGCACCATCCGCAAACGCCATAATCTCGGCGGGATTCATCCGGATCGCTGGCTTGTAACCGGCTTCGACGCCCGCGGCCAGTTGCCAGATGGCTGTCACGTTCTTCCGACACAAAATGGCATCGACGGGTGGAGAGACAGTAGGGTCGTCCACCAGAATCGAACCGATTGTGTCCTGGCCGCGAATGGGTGTGCGCTCGTCAAGCAGTCCGAGAATACGGCTGGCGAGCGCAGCGACCATGGGTCCGAAGCGGAAGGATTCGGTTAGCGCCCGCTCGGGCGCATCGATCTGCGCCATTGCATTGACAGCGCCACGCCACTCGTAGATTTGCTGGTAGGGATCACCGACGTAAATGATCTGCGCGTGGCGCTGGCGGCCAAGCACCGAGAGCATGACGCCATCGCTGTCTTGCGCCTCGTCGAACAGGATGAAGTCCGCGTCGATACGCGGCTCAGTCTGCGCCCAGACTTTCAAATAGACGTCCGGCGCAATCGCGCTGCGCCCGCGCGGGTGAGTGCTTTCCTGCCACAGGCGCACAACGTAGGGAAGCAACGATTCGCGCAGCCAGTCGGCCGCCTTGTCATGGACCTTTTCGTCGACAGGGATATGGTATGGCTCGGGATCGCGTTGCGCCGAGCGGCAAAACCGGCCCAGACCGTCGACTATCATCTGGCCAATTTCGAACGGCGTAACTTCGACGGTTTTGCCGGTGATGGTGGGCACCTGGATCGGTCCGAGCCCAAAGCGGGCCGCCAATTCATGCGACGGCTCCGCCTGGAAATTCACACGCGCGGTCAGGGCGGAAGATACCGAGTTGTACGCGAGCGAATGCACCGTGCGCGCGCTGACATTCGACGGAAAGCGGCGGCGAGCGTGTTCGGCGATTTCTCTGTTGAAGGCGAGATAGCTGCCACGGCGACCCGTGAGGGAATCGGCAACCAGCCGTAGCGTTGAAGTTTTGCCTGCACCGGCGTATGCCTTGATCTTCAGGTCGCCGCCTCCGACAACCGTGTCTACGACGGCGCGCTGTTCGGCGGTAGGCTTGAACGAATCGGGCATGGAATATGGGGCTGAGCGAAATTGTCCATAGTGTGCCGGAAAATGCGCTGTGGACAAGCCGCGAGGGGGCAAGCGGACTCACCCCACCCCTGT